>QHXE01000372.1 GCA_003222835.1 Acidobacteriota bacterium
AACTTTGATGTCTTTCCGGGTAATCCACTTCATAGCTACCTCATGGTCGCCATGAATATGTGAACTTAATGGCGAAACGGTTTTCGTAAAACTGAGCTGGGTTGAGGGCTGCGAGGCTGGCAAACTTCTGACCCGCAGTGTAGATCACGTAGAGATCGCTATCGGGGCGGTAGTTCCAGCGTATCCGGATGTTGGCGCTCGCAGCTTGTGCGTTGGCGGTGTCAACCTGAAGAATCGTCGAAAGGGAGAGGAACCTGGAAAATGCGTAGTCGGTCTCCAGGGCGCCGAACACAACTGAGAAATTACCGTCAGCAATCGGCAGCCGAAAACGGTTCCATTGCGGCCCAACACTGAAAGAGAGATGTTCGTTCGCGCGATAGCTGGCGCGTACGCGGAACTCGTTCAGCCTTCCATTGTAGTAACTCCCGAAACGCTCGAAAAACCGTACATTCAGCCGACGGTCTTGGGGAGTGCCATAGGTGAGCTGGTGCCTGGTCCAGTTGTAAACACCGACTGGAATGTTGACGTTCTTGTAGATGTTAAAGGGCAACATGAGGCGCTGAGCAAACGCGTCAACGAGGTCGTCGTCCGTGTAAGACCCGTTGTGAAAATCAGCCCGAAAGGTGGTCTGCCATTCTTGCGTCTGGACGACGCCGTGCGTATCCGGAGCGTGGAAGATGAAACCCTCGAACTGCATTTCCCGGACGCCTGCGAATTCGGGCCGAGCCTTGAAAGTGGCGTCGGCAAAATCGCAGACGCAGTCGGTGCGCTCAAGAAAACCGACTTGTGGGTTGAAGTTGGGACCGATCTTCCTGTGTTCCGCTTCAAAGTCGAGCCAGTTGGAGCGGAAGTTCAACCCCGCACCCAGGTTGGTTTGCCCGCTTGAATAGCCAGGGGTGCGAGTCTGGGCAGCGTATCCGTTCAGAACGAGATTCTTGAATAGAACAAATCTGCCATCCACACCCGAGGTTTGATTGAAGCTGGGGATAGCATCCCCGGATCGCTTGTCGATTCTCATCACTCCGACGTGCGACCCGCTCCCCCACAACGACCTCTTCACGCGCAACACGGCGTAGTTCGCTCCTGGGTTGGGTCCGGAAGATCTGGTATCGACATCCAGGACTCCCAACTCGAATCCGTCGATCGAACCTGTGACCTTGGCCCCAACGTTGATCGGAACCTGCTGCCCGGTAACTGGATCAATCCCGATCTGGCGGCTGAAAAAGAGTTGGTCCGCGCCACTGCCCCGGCCGATTGGAAAGTCAAAGACGCCCGCATTCTCCAGAAAGAACTGCCTTTTCTCAGGAAAGAACAGTTTGTACGGAGTGAGATTGAACTGCTGAACATCTACGTCGCTATCAGCGAAGTCGGTATTGGCGGTGAGATTCGCTACGAGATTAGAACGGAGCCCGATCTTCACGTCGACGCCACCGGTGTACAGGCCAGTCGTACCAGGAGTCAGACCACTTGCGGTCGCATTGGGAGGAAGATGACTGAAGCCGCCTAGGAGATAAGGCTTAACGATGAACAGACGGCCGCTACCGATGTCGTTGATCCCATGCAACTCCCCCGCCTGGCTGATCTTGTTTGCCCCAAACGTTCTGCGCCAGCCGCTCCATAGGTCCTCTTCGTTTTTGCGGCGAATGAACCTCTTGAAGTTCACTCCCCAGACGACATCTTGAGATTGCATGAAATTCAGCGTGGAAAACGGTATAGCAATGGTAGCGGTCCATCCATCTCGCGTCACCCGTGCTTCGGAAGTCCAGATTCCATCCCAGCCGGGGTCGCCATCCTGGGTGTCCCCGGCCTGTTCGTCGGTGATGAGAGCGTCTCTCTGAGTGCCTAGCGGATTGATCTGGAAGACGTAAGCATTGCGCCGATCACGCCGAGAGTCGATCACGATCTCAAAGTAGTCATCCAATTCCTGAGTCACATCTCGCCGGAGCTGGGTAGCGATCGGACCGCCTACGGCGGAATCGTGGCACGCGACTCCAAAGTAAACTTCATGCTTGGTGTAGAGGATACGGACTTCCGTCTGTTCAGTCGGTGTCTGTCCCTCGTAGGGTTCTCGTTGCAGAAAGTTTGTAATCGGAGTGGCTTCCTGCCAGAGCCGATCGTCGAGCGTACCATCCATTTTCGGGACTCGGTCGACGCGGCTTGCCTGCGCAGATCGAAGGGATTCCGGAACTCCAAGTTGTCGCTGATTTGTTTGCGGACTTGCCCCTGACTGGGAATGAAGAGATCTGGAGAAAGTGCACAGAAGTATCACAAGAACCAAGTAAATTCTGAGTCGGCGGAACTCAGTGAGAGCGGTCTTCATCTCGCTATTCCGTGTAGGACAACTCCGACAGCTCCGGCCACCAAAATCACGATGGGTTCAGGGATCTTCTTCGTAAACATCAGGATGGCTAGGGTAATAAGCCCAATGAGTACGGTTGGCAGATCAACCAGAGAACGCCGGGCAAGGATGTAGGCTGCGCCGGCGATAGCGCCGACCGCAGCCGCCGTAACACCTTGGACGAATGCCTTCACTTGCCGGTTCTGAGCAAAGCGCCGGTAATACGGGGCTGCAACGACGACGATGAAGTATGGTGGGGCAAACACCGCTCCGGCAGCCACGAACGCACCAACTTGTCCAGCAACCAGGTAGCCGATGAAAGCTGCGGTAATCACAACAGGCCCCGGTGTGATCATGGCCACCGCTACCGCGTCCACAAACTGTTGCTCCGTGAGCCAGTGGAATTTTTCGACTACTCCACCATAGAGAAATGGCACGATCGCCAGACCGCTGCCAAAAACAAAAGCTCCAGCCCTCAAAAAAAAGAGAAAGAGTGCGCCAACTGTAGCCAAGGGGGCTAGCCCATACATACCGATCCGGACCCGGTCGACGCCGCCGATGAAGACGACGGCGGAGGCCCTTGATGAAATTGTGGGAGGGGCTTTAACCAGCACCCCGATGATTCCGCAGAGCACAAACAACCAGACGATCTCAGATTTGGTCCACGCTGTGGTTAGCGCGATCAACCCAAAGATTGCCCAGAGCAGCCAGTCTCTCCCGACCGTAGTGCGGACCAGTTTGATTGCGCTTCTTACAATGATCGCAATGACCGCCGCCCCAATCCCGTAAAACATGCCTTGAATCCAGGGCAGGCTGCCGTAGTGAACATAGAGAGCGGCCAATGCGAGCACCATCAGGAAGGACGGCAAGATGAAGGCTATGCCCACCAGCGTTGCCCCAACGGCTCCGGCACGAAGCCAGCCCAAGTACATCGCTAGCTGCGCTGCCAACGGACCGGGAGACAACTGCGAAAATGCCAGACCTTCCAAATAGTCTTGCTTCGAGACCCAGCGGCGGCCTTCCACCAGGTCTCGCTGCATGTAGCCTGCGAGCGCGATGGGGCCGCCAAAGCCAAGCGTTCCAAGACGCAGGAAGTAGAGAAGGAGATCGCGCAAGGTAAACGGCGCCAAAGAGGCGCCGTCTAACACTGGCGGTTGTCGCTTCGGTTCCTCGACCATGTTTTCTGTTATTGCTTATTACCCTTGCCCAGGCCATCGAGGGCTGCCTTGAAGCCAGTGGCGAGTTTGTCCGCAGGGCCTCTGCCCCAATAGTGGAGGAAGATTACGAGCGGTCTCGAATTGGTCATGTGGTGGTGGATGGCCACCACTTCCAGCCCGTGTCCACGTAGCGCCTTGAGGGTTGGTGTAACTTCACTCTCCAACATCGCCACGTCGCCAGCTACCGCCGCATCTTCATCAGTACCTACGAACGCAGCCCAGGTGTTGAGCCCCATGCGGGCGTTGATGGTTGCGCCCATCTCCTTCACATCGAGGTCGGCGCGTCCGACGGTAATTTTGTAAACAGCTCCGTTCTGCTCGCCTTCGTGCCCCACAATTTTCGCGATGCGTGCCGTGTCCAGAGTGGTTTTCGCTGGAGGACTTGCGGGGGCGTTACCCGTGGCTGGGGCGGACGCCGCATGTCCAATGAGGTCCAGAGCTGGCTTGATCTGGTTGGCCAAGTCCACGGCCTTGCCATGACCGTGAATGTGCATGAAGAAGACCTCCGGTTGAGCCCAGAAAAAGTGATTGTGAACAGCCGTGACTTCCAACCCGTGCTCAAGGAGGGCCGACATAACGGGATTCACTTCTTCCTGCAAGAGCACGAGATCTCCCATCATTACGTCATCCCCACCGTCACCCTTCGTCAGAGCAAACCATCCACCGAAGCCGAAAGGCGTCGGCACGGGGTATTCCGCGATGGTGACATGCAGATCGTTGCGCGGGATGTTGACCTTGAGCACGTTCGCTTTGTAGTCGCCCGACCTGCCGACAAGTTTGAGAACCTGCTGGTAGTCGTTGGGCACGTCCTGCGCATGTGCCATGTGTCCGTAAGTCCCGAGGCCAACAGCCAACAGAAATGTACTAAGAGTCCCGATTGCTTTCCTCATGTAATCCTCCAATTCGGTGATGTTGTGGGGTCAAGTCCGTTCCTCTTTGATAGGTGTGGATGGGAGAGCGACCCTGAACGTACTCCCTCGGCCTTCCACACTCTGTAGCGTGATCTGCCCACCATGGATTTCGACAGCCCACCGCGCGATGGCGAGTCCTAGTCCTGCACCGCCCCACTCGCGGGAGCGCGCGCTGTCCACTCGGTAGAAGCGATCAAATATTCGCGACTGATGTTCCTGACGCACACCTGGACCTTGATCAACTACCTCCACAATCAACTGGCTGTCTTTCCCCGCGGCGACTCGAACCAGAATCTCCGCTTCGGCCGGAGAGTATTTGATTGCGTTGTCTATCAGGTTTACTAGCGCTTGGCGAAGAATCAGCCGATCTCCCGAGACAATCAATGTCGGGTCACCTTCTACCGAAATTCGCTGTTGTTTTTCTTCAGCCAGCACCTCGACCAGGGAACTTGCTTCCTGCGCGAGACCGAGCAAAGAAATATCCGTTCGCTGCACCTGAATGTGGCCAGCGTCGGCGCGCGAGAGCGTAAGCAGACTATCGACCAAGCGTGTCAGCCGGTCGGTTTCCTCCAGCATGCTGCCAATTACGTCTCGGTACTCAGTCGCAGATTTCGGAACTTGGAGGGCAACTTCGCCAACACTTCGAATTGCCGTGAGTGGGGTCCGCAATTCGTGCGAGGCATCTGCTGTGAACCGCCGTAACTGGTCGAAAGCCGCTTCAAGACGGGCAAGCGTGGCGTTGAAGGCTCGCGCCAGATGTCCCAATTCGTCTTCGGGATTCTCAATGGGCAGACGTTCGCTCAATCGCTCAGCTGAAATTCTCTCCGCCTGATGGGCCATGGCATCAATCGGAGCAAGAGCCTTACGGGCTAGTGCGAAACCGCCGAGGCCTGCCAATACGAGGGCCAGCGGCAAAGCAACCAATAAGACGGAACCAAATTCTTCAAGTTCCTGCCAAAGCCCTTGTTCGCTGTGAGCCACACGCAGAAGCACGCGACGACCGTCGACGGTGTGGATGCTAGTTGCCATGCGAACCCGCCTGCCATCCGCCAGTCGCACTGTAGAAGGGGACCGCTGAGTATTGCTTTCCGCGCTGGATCGAGGTGGCCCACCTAGCGCCCCTCCTTCTAGCGTGGGACTACGATAGAGAAGAGCGCCTTCGGCTGACCAGACTTCGACGAAGCGCTGCATGTTGGCCTCGTCTTCTCCATGATGAACAGAGTCGAGTGCAACCATCCCATCTGGGGTGTTTTCGAGCAACCCTTCCACCCTCTCCACATCTTCCGACAAATCGTTGTCGAGTTGCTCGCGCAGGCTGTAGAACAGGTACAACGACGCGCCCCCGGCATAAGCCAACAGCAGAAATCCCAACACCAGCACGTACCAGAGGGTCATGCGTGAGCGCACGTGCCGTGGCCAGAGACGCCTCATTGCTCCTCCCGCAACACGTATCCAACTCCTCGGACTGTGTGAATCAGCTTCCGATCGAAGCGCTCATCTACCTTGCGACGTAGCCGGGCCATGTGAACGTCAATGACATTGTCGAGTGGTGTTGCCCTCGACATTTCTCTCCATACGTCGCGGGCCAGCATCTCGCGCGAAACAACCTGCTCCTTGTGGCGAAGAAGATATTCGAGCAGTTCGAACTCTCGGGCAGTGAATTCCACGTCCTTCCCGCCTCTCCTGACCCTCCTTGCCACCAGATCCATTTCCAGGTCGGCGAGTTGCAGCCGGGTAAACTGCTGAGTTCGTCCGCGCCTCAGAAGTGCTCGAATGCGCGCCGATAGCTCAGGAAACGCGAAGGGCTTTACAAGATAATCGTCTCCGCCTCTGTCCAGACCCTGCACTCTGTCTTCGATCGCATCACGGGCCGTCAGTATGAGGACAGGAGTTACGAGCCCGCGTTTCCGAAGCGTCTGCAACACTTCAAGGCCGTCACGACCAGGGAGCATGAGATCCAAGATTACGAGGTCGAATTCTTCCGCGCTGACCAGATAGAAGCCTTCTTCTCCAGTGCGCGCAACGACAACCGTGTATTCCTCGCGTTCTAACCCTTCCTGCAGGGCGCGAGCGACTTTTGCTTCATCCTCTACGACGAGAATACGCAAGGATTCACCTCCGAAATAGTATCGGCCAGACTCGTGACGCACACTGAAGTTTTGCTGAATAAATCTTCAGGTGGCAACCAGCAGAGATGCGTTAGTGTTATCCGGATCAAGTTGGAGCGAACATGAAAGACCTTGCGACCCTTTGTCTTGCAGTATTGATTTCCGCGTCTCTCGCATTGTCACAGGACCAGCCCAGCGTGCCCGAAAAGTCGCCGTTGCTCCTGGTGCAAGAGATTCCGTTACCGAATGTCGGCGGGCGAATCGACCATTTCACCTTCGACGCCAAACGCAAGCGCGTCATCGGCGCTGCCCTTGGCAACAATACCGTCGAAGTCGTAGATACATTTGCCGGTCGGGACATACACAGCATCACAGGCGCAGCGGCACCGCAAGGTGTGGTTTACGTAGGCGACCTCGATAAGCTCTTCGTCGCAAACGGCACAGACGGAAAGCTCAGGATCTACGATGGAGACTCATTCAAGCTGCTGAATACGGTGGACATCGGTGAGGATGCGGACAATGTCCGATACGATCCGGTAGAGAAGAAAATCTATGTCGCTTATGGCGGAGACGAGGAGGGTGGCCTTGCGGTAATTGATGCCGTGAGCGGCAAACGCCTGGAGGATGCGGCCAAGCTCGATGCTCACCCCGAATCGTTCCAGATTGCTACGTCAAGACCTGTGATCTACGGCAATATCGCCACCAAAGCGAAGGTTGTGGTGATCGATCGCACGACGCACAAGGTTACGGAGTGGCCTTTGAAGACCGGCAAGGCCAATTACCCAATGGCCTTGGATGAAGCGGATCACCGGGTGCTCGTAGTAACCCGAAAGCCGGCCCAACTTGTGGTGCTCGACTCGGAGAGCGGGGCGATGGTTGGGAGCGTTCCCTGTGTGAGCGACGCTGACGATCTGTACTATGACGCCGGGCGAAAACGCATCTATGTTCCCGGAGGCGAGGGCTTCATCAGTGTCATCCAACAAATCGATGCAGACCATTATCGGCCCCTAGCGAAGATTCCGACGACGGTCGGAGCACGCACGGGTCTGTGGTATGAAAAACGGGATCGATTCTATCTGGCTGTGCCTGCTAGTTCAAATCAGGGTGCTGCATTGTGGGTCTATGCTCCCGAGGACTGAGTGAAAGCCATGAAAAGATTCCCTGCAGTTTGGTTGGTGGTAATAGTTTTCGCGACTGGGTACGCCCAAACCGGAACCTCTCAAGAGTCGGCGAAGCAACCCCTTCGACTCGTACAGACGATTTCCATCCCGAATGTTAAAGGCCGCCTTGACCATATGGATGTGGATGTCAAAGGCAAGCGTCTGTTCGTTGCAGGACTGGAAAACGGCACCTTTGAGGTGGTGGATCTGGAGGCCGGCAAGTGGGTACGTAGCATTCCCGGATTCAAGAAGCCGCAGGGTGCCTTGGTCGTTTCGGAATTCAACAAGCTGTTTGTTGCAAGCGGCGATGACGGGATGCTAAGGGTCTTTCGACGTGACACGCTCGAACTTCTCGATTCGATCCACCTTGAGCCCGGACCGAACCGAGTGATTTACGAACCAAAGTCGAAGCTGGTTTACGTCGGCTATGGCGGTAAGGACGCGGGAAAGGACTACGGAGAAGTCGGAATCATCGACGCGCGGAGCGACAAGCACGTCGGTGACATAAGAGTCGTGGCTCATCCTTCGGAACTTCTGTTGGACAAAACTGGAACGACACTATTTGTTTTTGTTTCCATCGCCAATCAACTTCAGGTGATTGACACCAACAAACGGCAGGTGGTTTCCACTTGGCCCGTAACAAGCCAGCACCCAGGCGATGCCGCGTTTGACGAGTCCACCTCTCGTCTGTTTATTGGCACACATACGCCGCCTGAAATGATTGTCATGGAGTCGAAGTCGGGCAAGGAAGTCGCTCATCTCCCAACTGCTGAGGGTATGGACGGCGTTTACTTTGATGCAGGACGTAAGCGGGTTTACGTTTCAGGGGGAAGGGACCTACCCGCTGGTTTCGTGTACGTCTATCAACGGAAGGACGCTGACCACTACGACACGATTGGCAAGATTCCTACACGGGGAGGAGCCGGCACATCCTTCTGGTCGCCCGAACTAGATCGTTATTATGTCGCTGCTCCAGCGACCGACAACGAAGACGCGGCGATTTTAGTATATGCACCACAGGATTGACCGTTTGCTGGCTGCTGCGAACGGATCCATTATCTCCAGTCGCTGAATGAGATCCCGCTCGCTGACCATCGTTCACCCCAGACACGATTCTCGTCCGAAATAGAAAATTGCAGGGTCAAACACGGGTCACGATACTGTTAGTCTCTGGTATTCATGCGGTGTCGTGGGTTGTCATCTGCGCCGCAAAGTATTTGAATTTGCAGTTTCCCACGATACTCATAACCCAAAGGTCGGTGGTTCAAATCCACCCCCCGCAACCAAACCCTCCGTTTGGTTTCAATGGTTGAGCCAATCTCATGAACTGGCTGGGTGACTCTAAATCCAAGTTCCCAGCCGAAATTTCAGGAATTGTTTACGCACAGTTTTACGCAAGTGACTACCGCCCGTCGCCTCTCAGGCTGGCGAGCAGCCCCGAATACCGCCTCTGCGGGCGGTCGTTATGTACCGCGATGCCCAACGCCTTCTTCTGCCCGATCAGCACGAGCAGCCGCTTGCCTCGCGTGATTCCCGTGTAGATCAGGTTGCGCTGGAGCAGCATGTAGTGCTGGGTGGCCAGCGGGATCACCACCGCCGGGAACTCCGATCCCTGTGACTTGTGGATTGTGATCGCGTAAGCCAGAGCGATTTGATCCAACTCGCCAAAGTCGTACTTCACCAATCGGTCGTCGAAGCGGATAGTGACCTCATGCTCCACCTGGTCGATCCGCTCAACGATTCCGATATCCCCGTTGAAGACCTCCTTGTCGTAGTCGTTCTCGGTCTGGATGACCTTGTCGCCTGTCTGGAATCGCCATCCGAACCGCTCCACCGCAGGCTGACCGGGTCGGGCAGGGTTCAATACCTTCTGTAAGGCTGTGTTCAGTTCCCGCACGCCGAGCGATCCCCGGTTCATCGGGCAAAGAACCTGCACGTCGCGGATCGGGTCTAAACCGAATCGTTCGGGAATTCTTGCCTGTACCAGCTTGATTAGCGTCGCTGCGATCTTCTCGGGATCATCCCGCTCAACGAAATGAAAGTCGGAACTCGGGTCGGCCCCGCGCAGTTCCGGCATCTGTCCTCGGCGAATTCGGTGCGCGTTGGTGATGATCCGGCTGTCCGCTGCCTGCCGGAACACCTCAGTGAGGCGTAAAACAGGCACTACGCCGCTCGCGATCAAATCCCGCAGTACCGTTCCCGGTCCCACGGACGGGAGCTGGTCCACGTCGCCGACCAGGATCAACCCGGCACTGTTCGGAACAGCACGCACAAGGGAATGCATCAACGGTACGTCCACCATGGAGGTCTCGTCCACGACCAGAAGACCGCAAGCGAGCGGGTTGGATTCGTTCCTGCTGAATCGATTCGCCGCCCGTCCGGTTGGGGCGCACAGCAGGCATTTCACGCCCTTGGCACGCAGGATCATCAGGATTGAGTTCACCAGCGTCGTCTTGCCCACGCCGGGTCCTCCGGTGATCACCACCACACGGTTCGAGAGCGCCGTCTTCAGCGCCTCGCGCTGGCTGGGGGCGAGCGTCTTGCCCGTTTGGCGCTCGCACCACGCGACCGCCTTCTCGAAATCAATCGGCGGATAGATAGGCTCCGCTTCAGCTAGGCTCTTAATCCTTGTCGCGATGCCCTCTTCTGCCCTCCTGAGATGCGGCAGGAAGATCAGCGGCTCGCCGCTGATCTCCTCCAACAGCAACGATCCTCCCGTGAGCATCTGCGACAACGCTTGCTCGACCGTCCCTTCGGGCACTTCCAATAGCTTCACCGCCGCGAGCTTGAGCTTCTCCAGAGGGAGGGCACAGTGACCATCGGACGTCGCTTCCAGCAGGACGTGGTCGATCCCCGCCCTTGCCCGGTTGAGCGAATCTCTCGGAATCCCGACCTTCTGCGCGATCTGGTCGGCGGTCGCGAAGCCGATCCCGTAGATGTCTTTCGCCAGCGTGTAGGGATTGCTCCGCACCTTCTCGATTGCCTGCTCGCCGTAGGTCTTGAAGATTCGCACCGCCCGGCTAGTGCTCACGCCTTGGCTGTGCAGGAACAGCATGATTTCCCGTACTTGCTTCGCCTCCTGCCACGCATGCGCGATCCGCTCCCGGCGCTTGGGACCGATGCCATCGACCGATTGGAGTTCGGCGGCGCGGTTCTCGATCACGGCTAGAACCTCGGCTCAGAACCTCCCGACCAGCTTCTTCGCGAGAATCGGTCCGATCCCTTTCACCAAGCCGCTGCCGAGGTACCGCTCGATCCCCTCGGCGGTGGTCGGCGGCACGGTCTTCATGGCGCTCGCCTTGAATTGCAGCCCGTGCTCCTTGTCCCTGACCCAGCAGCCCTCCGCGCTCAGCCATTCCCCTGCGGTCACCGAAGGAAGCGACCCGACGACCGTCGTCTCCTCCCGCTGCCCGCGTGCTTTCACGCGAAGGACGCAGAAGCCGCTGTCGTCGTTGTGGAAAGTGACCCGCTCGATTACGCCGGAGATTTCCTCCGTCCCGGGCCTGTGTTCAGGGATTGTGGCATTCATCGGGGCTTCATTTTCGCATGGGCGGCTGTGCCTTGCGTGACCTCTCAGAAAGCCGTTTCTGAGGCGATTTGGATGCCGGATGGGATTCGGATCGGCTGGGGCGTTTCAGAGGCGCTGGGAGCCTTTGTGACCAGCCCAGCGGATGCATCGGCGTCCTCCTTCAATGTCGAGTGGAGCGCGACGAGGTGATCAGGGTGGCTAGGAAGCAGATGCAGAAGGCAGATTTTCAGGTCGTGAGATTGTTGACCGAGAATACAAGCTCGTCAGATATGGCTACTTCGTAAAGACCACCGGGCAACTTGTTCGCGCAGGGCAGGATTGGGGTTCGCCGGACCCCGTGTTTGAGCCGGGTGACACTTACCCCGGTGGTCCGAGAGCCGGAAAGCACGCTACTGTGCTGGAAGTCATCACGGGCGAACTCGCACAGAAGAATGGTGTTGGGGTAATGGTTATCTTGAAGGAACGCGATGTTTCCAAGATGAACTGACGTAACTGCTGATGTTCGAGCGGGCAGTATGGGGCAAAAATGAAAGACGACCCTAGTGCAGTATTGCCAGGAAAACGGAAGAGTATGCCCGATGCCGTCACAATGGAACACGCTTTGGGAGATGTTGCCGAACCGGGCGAGGATAGGCGGGGGTTGGAACCCGCACTGCCGTTAATCCTCGGTGCTTGGCAAAACACACCAGCACTTTAGCTGCTTGGCAGCAGCCGCGGGGTTCCCTTGTGGCTGCGCATTGTGCTTCTAAGCCTTTGCTCTGCGTCGAAACCATGACCGTATTGGCTTTCGATGTGCCACAGCAGTGCGCATGTCATACAGATGGCAGCCTGTAGTACAATGAGGCTATGAGATCTGCGATTCAAGCGAGGCTGGATGACCGATCGCGAAAGAGACTCGCGGTTCTAGTAAGAGAATTGGGTTGGACTCCTTCGCAGGTGGTACGGGAGG
>QHXE01000373.1 GCA_003222835.1 Acidobacteriota bacterium
GTCGGCGCGATTATGCGCACCGCTGAAGCGGCGGGCGTTACTGGAATCATCGTGACTGCCGGCACGGCCGATCCGTTTTCATCGAGAGCCCTGCGGGGCGCGATGGGTTCAGCGTTTCGTCTGCCGATTTGGACAGGGGCGAACTATTCGGAGGTCGTTTCCTGGTGTGCCATTTGCGGGATCAGAACGAACTGTGCGGACGTCGAAGCCAAGCGAACTTTTACTGAGATCGATTGGCGTGGGCCGTCCGCTCTTATTGTTGGCCCTGAATCCACCGGCCTTTCATCAAATGAAATTGCCTCAGCAGACGAGGCTGTTCGAATTCCAATGGAGGGATCGGTTGAGAGCCTCAATGTCGGAGTGGCGGCAGCTATCGTCCTTTATGAGGCGCATCGCCAAAGAGCGAAGAATTGATAATGGAAAGTTACTGCGGCCTTGAATCCAAAGCATCCATGCGACGTTCAAGCCCGAGTTGATCGGCACGAAGTTGCATCATGTCCTGCGTCAGAACGGTCATTTTCCGCTTGATGTCTTTGACGTCTGCTTTCACTTCGCTAACATCTGCTCGCAGTTCGCTTATCTCGGCTTTCAGTTCCGCTTTCACTTCGTCAACTTTTTGCTTTACTTCTAAGATTTCCGCAAGTGCCCGCTCCCATATCGGCTTCGTATCGAGCGCCTGTTTACTAATCTGTTCTTCCACTGTGCTTAGGCGCCGTTCGATTGCATCGAACCGCGCCTCGAAACGCGCTTCCATCGCATCAAAGCGCGCGAATACGCGTTCCTCAAACGACCGGTTGACGGAAAGATCCTTTGTGGCCTCTTCGCTCATATGCTCCACATTATGAACCGTCTTGCTGAATCCTTCAATAGAAAAGCCGCGGTGTTTCAGTTAGAATGTGCTCGAAAGACCGTCATCTGAATTGTGCAGCGAACTCAACTTGATTTCGCCTCGTATTCCAATCGATGGCTGACAAACCGAATCCATCAAAACGAAGACGCGACACGATTCTACCTGAGCGTTTGATGCGGCGCGTATTGGAAGGCGTCGGCGAGGTAGTCGATCGCAAGTTAGGTCGCACCGTCGATCCGAAGACAGGACTCACAACCGATCAACTCATTCATCGGATGAACGCGCTTATTGACGCGCGGGTCCGCGACGAGAAGGGCAAAGGCCGTATCGCTCCGCACCATCTGAAGCTGAAAGTCGAATGGGGCACTCATTCTGAAGCGCCACCGGAAGTCTTGAAGCGGTTGGAAACCGAAATCCTGGCTGCGGCGATCGATCACATCAATGACCATCGCTATCGCACACTAGCGCCGATGGAAATTGAAACTGATGTCGATATCTTCACCCGTGGGATAGTCGTCGATCCGACCTTCGGCGAATTCGAAGCAGAGCTAAAGCAACAGGATCTGGAGCAAAGACTCGGCCCCGCTGCTAAAGGTGTGCGAAAGAAAAACAAAGACGAGGTTCACTTCATAGCCCGGGTCAGCACGCCGGAAGGCTTGCGCGAAACTCCTTTGACACTCATTCCCGGCGGACGGCGATTGAACGTTGGGCGCGGAACTGATAACGATCTCTATTTGAATCACGCAAGCGTTTCGAAAATACATTCAGCGCTGAAAATGGAGGAAGGCGGCGCTCTGCTGGTGGCCGATACCGGATCGACGAACGGCACGCATATCAACGGGGTCCGCATTCCCTATGGTGAGGCACGTCCAATCGCAACCGACGACGTCGTAGCCTTTGGCGAAGTTGAGGTTCGCTTCCGCAAAGTCAATTCCTGACATGGCGCTCGCACTGCTTCTCTTTCAAACCGCGACTCCGAGTCCAACGCCAGCGAGCGCGCCGGAGAAACTGCCGGCTTGGTTGACATTGATTTATCTTGCGGGACTCGTCTTAATCGTCCTCCTCCTCCTGGTTTCTCTGCTCCGCATGTGGCTCAGTCGATCGGTAGCCACGCCCACGGCCCCCGCAAATTTGCCCAAAGACATACGCAAAAAGCTCGGAGCCACAACAACGAATCGAGGCTTGCGCGCGTGGCGTTGGTTGTTCGCTCTTGCAGCTATCGGCGCATTCAGCTTTCACGTCTATTGGGCCCGCTATGCTCCCGAAACCAACCAAAAACTTCAGGAATTGAACTACAAAGATTTGCGCAATCGCCGGCTTACGGAATCGACGCTGCGCGGATGGATTTACGATCGAAAAGGGCGACCCTTAGCTGATTACAAGAAAGACGACAACGGCAACATCGTGCGGGACTATCCGATGGATTCGGCCTTGGCCCACATTTTCGGATCCGAGCGGGGAGCGCCTGGTCTTGAGCGTGCTCTATTCGGAACCGAGAGCACTTCCGTGCCGGAAGTCTGGCAAATCATTCACGATCAAACGGTCGAACAGAAACTTAATAAAGATTACACCCTGACCATCGACCGAGACCTACAGGAGGCGGTCGTCGATCAGCTCAAGGGCAACCACGGCGCCGTGGTAATTTTCAATCCGCAAACCGGCGATGTTCTCGCTATGTACAGTAATCCTTCCTACAGCCTGAAGGACGCGCAGGACGAAGCTAAATGGATCACGCTCGATAACGACAAGAAAGAGAAACCGTTGCTGAATCGCGCGCTGAACGAATACTACGTGCCGGGTTCGACGTTCAAGACGTTGATGATGTACACGGCTTTTCGGAATGGAATGCAGAACATTCGGTTTAGTACCGGCGGCGGCTTTTCACCGGAAGGCTGCGGGCGAACCATTACCGATGACAATGGAAGTTGTGAAGCCTGCGGGAATATAGGTATCGATGTCGGTTATCAAAAATCCAGCAACATCTATTTTTCCTACCTCGGAACGCAACTGGGCGGCGAAAAGATTCGCGACACCGCGAAACTTCTTGGGCTGGGCGCTTATGACAGTGTGAGCGGCGAGGGACAGGGTAGACGCGAGCCGGAAATTTGGAACGCCAGCACCAATGCCATCGCGAAGGCGATTGCTCCCACTGAGTCATGGCTGAAAGCGGGGAAACATTCGACGCGGTGCGAGTTGATGTACGAAGGGTACGGCCAGGGATACGCTTCTCAGATGACGCCGTTCCAAATGGCTTTGATCATTTCGGCAGCAGCCAATCTCGACGGCAAGTTGATGAAACCGAAAATAGAAGCCAATCGCGCACCTGAAATGCTGAGCCAGGTTTTGACGCGTGATCAAGCCAGCCAAATACGTCACATCATGAACATGGTAACGGAAGGTGGCACTGGGACTTCGGCGATGGCCCCGGTCTTAGCCGCAGGCATTCGCAGCGGAGGTAAAACAGGAACGGCGCAAAAGGAAGTACCGTTAATCGATCCAAAAACTGGGCAGGCAAAAACGCGGCTGGTCTATGAACGCGACTCAAAGGGCAAGATCATCAGACAATATGAAGAAACGGTCATGGCCGACAAGAAACGGAGCGATGCCTGGTACCTGAGCTTTGCTCCACTTGATCGGCCAGCGATCGCAATGGCGGTGCTGCTGGAAGGACCGGGACCCGGAATAAGTTTCTATGGCGGCAAGAACGCTGCGCCGATTGCTGCGCAGTTGATACTGAAGGCGAACGCTCTCGGCTACTTTAGTGCCGCACCTGGTCAATCCAATCGAAGCCAGTCTCAATCGCAGCAGACCGGTGGCCAGCGCACCTGGACCGGTCAAACTAATCGGCGCTGAGCGCGAAGTAATCCAAAATGCGAAATCGTCTGTCATCACATTTCTTCGTACTGGTCGCTTTAATCGGCTTCGAAGTCATCGCTTACATGGCGATTCATCGCGCGGGCCTGATCCGCGGCTATGGACCTTCATGGATTAGCGCCGGGCGTGACTTGATGATCTACTTTCCGATCATCGTTTTGGCCTTCTGGCTTTCGCGGAGCCGGCGATTCAAAGGAAACTGGACTTTATACACGACAGCTATTCTGCTTTTCTCAATTGGTCTTCTAGTTCAGTATCGACTCTATAGTGATCCCGAATACAACGCGAAAAACAAAGCCGCCGCGCGGCAGGAGAAAACCGATACGCTCCGATTGCGTTACATCAACGAGAATTACGACGCGACGAAGCGACAAATGATGGGTTTGCCACCAGCGCCACCGCCGGGCCAGGAAACCGAGGGGCCGGCTAGGGAGTCCGCTTACACGATCATGAACGCCCTCACGTCCAGCTACACCTGGATTCCAATCTTCTCGCTAATCGGTTTCGCGGTTGCTTATCTTTTCTGTGTCAACGATCGATTTCTCTCATGGGTGCAACGGAATAGTTTCATCATCGTACTGCTCACGCTTGTTCCGTTGGCTGGCGCTATCATTTACTCAAGTGCCGGCAAGGCCCTCGGCAATACCACCCCATGGGAGCCATCGAAAGTTCCTTTCCTGCTTGGCTTCGCCGGAATCCTGACCGCGCGATACAAAGACCTGGGGCGCACTTACTGGGGCATTCCCCGCGCGCGCGACGTCATCCCCTTGATCGTGATGGCGATGATTCCCTTCATTCCCTTTTTCGCGCTGAAAGACTTTGGCCAGATGCTGATTTTCAGTGGCGCCTATGCAACGCTTTACCTGGTGGCAGTCCGCCGCTGGCCGCAGTTACTCGTATTCGTTGGTTCCATGGTACTGGTGATTTCAATTTTGGTAATCGGCGCGCTGCCACGCGATATCCAGGAAAAATTCCCGCTGCTGCCAACGTTGGCGCGGCCGATTCAACATGCGCTACCAGCGCGTATTCAGCAACGCTTTCATCTCTGGCTGGATGGATTCGATCCACCTTCGCCGGACGAGTCGTGGTGGAAAAAAGATTACGACGAGGCGATGGCCAAGGACCCGCGCATGAAAGAACTCGCCGAACAAAGCGAGGCAATGAAGAGAAGCGTCAACACCGACATCTGGTTTGATAAGTTAGCATTTCAACCGGCCCAGGCGATCTTCGGAATCACGTCAGGGAAGACCACCGGACGTGGACTGGGATTAGGCTATCCGGAAGTCATTCCCATTGCCGATTCAGATTATGTCTACGCCGCAATTGCGGAAGAGATGGGCCTGGTCGGAGGCGCTGTGGTAGTCCTGGCGCTAATCATTTTCGTGATTGCGGGAATTCGCACTTCAATCGAGGCGCGTGATATGTTTACCAAGCTTTGCGCCGCCGGATTGACCGCGTTCATGGGTATTCAGGGCCTGGTAAATATTGGAGGTATCACTCGCGCCCTGCCGATGACCGGGATTACGTTGCCGTTCGTCAGTCACGGTGGGTTCAGCTTAATCACCAGCTTTGCCATGCTGGGAATGCTGATGGCTTTTTCGCACCGTAACGCGCAGGACGCGAAGGCTGTGGCGCGAATAAAGCGACCAGTCGAGAGCCCCATAACTTTGGAGGCAGTCCAATGAGCACACCATCGCCCGCAAACAAGATCCAAGTCGCTTCCGTCTCCGATCGCGGCCTGAGTGAGAAGCGGCCAATGAACGAAGATTCGTTCGTCGCCGATGCCGAGCATCGCATCTTTGCGGTCGCCGATGGCGTCGGTGGCGCGGAGGCCGGCGAGGTCGCATCTCAAACAGCCATCGATGTTTTGCAGGAGGCATTTCGTCATCAACTCGGCGATGGCGATGATGTCGAGGACCTGATGGAGCTGTCGATTCAACGAGCCAATAGTTCGATCCATCAGATGGCCGCGGAACATCCTCGCTTTTCCATGATGGCGACGACCATCGTCGCTTTGCACTTCGATCGCGGTAGAGCCACGATTGGACACGTTGGTGATTCCAGACTTTATCGCATTAGCCCCGACGGACAACTGGTCCGCGAAACTGCAGACCATTCAATCGTCGAAGAAGAAGTCCGCGCTGGACGCATGACTCCCGAGCAAGCGGCGCACCATCCGAGCAAGAACGTCATCAGTCGAGCGCTCGGTGCGGAAGAATCCGTCGAAGTCGACATGAAAACGATCGAGGTTGAGGAGGGTACGCGATTTCTCCTCTGCACTGACGGCATCACCCGACACATTCCGGACAGTGAGTTGCGGCAACTCTTGACGAGCGCACAAGGGGCCGACGCGATCTGCGCGCAGCTGAAGGAGCGCTGTTATGAACGCGGGGCCGAAGACAACCTGACGGCGGTAATCGTCGAAGTAGGCGAGCCAAAATACACCACGTTTGACGCGGAGCGTACGCCGGATTTGTCAGACACTACCGCTCCATCGAGCACCGAGACACACTTGACACCACCTTCGCGTATCGCCTTCCCTGGCCCGGACTCCGCGCAAACGACCTCAGCGACCGTCGCGAACGTATCGGCGAAAGGACGGAATGGCGCGGGCCGAGCTTTCCTTCGTTTCTTCGTATTCCTGTTGTTCATAGGTGTTGCGGCCGCCGCTTTTTTCGGTGGAATGAAATACCAATCTTCGCGATCGAGCACCGAACAAACCACAGCACCCAAGACCGCGCCCGACACTCGTGCGGACTTCGAACAAAAGCGTGCCGCCGTCGATGCCGATCCACAGAAATGGCTTGGCGAAAATCTACCGGTCCAACTCTCGAAGGAAGGCATCGGCAGGGCCACTGACTCCAAGGATCCTGAGTTTCTATACCTTTACGGTCGCGCTTTGATGCTAACCGGCAACCATCGTGACGCAATGCAGGCTTTCGAACTGTCGCGCAACAATCTTCGTAATGAATCTAAAGCGAATCTGCCGCTGGGCGCCGAGGTAAAACTCGCTCAGGCCGCGGCGGCCTTGAAATTGAAGAGCCAGACCGGTGCCGCAACTCAGGAAGCCTTGATGGCCGAGCAAAAGACGGCGCAGATTCTTGATGAATTGCTGGGTGTGAAGAAGCAAGGTACAGCTAAGTAGAAATCAATTTGCTTATTCTCTAACTGCTTGAGGGCTTCCATGCGAACGAGACAAGGAATCGAAAGACTTCTGCACGAGAACTATAGCCATCTTGCCAAGGAGTATGGTGTCAAGAAGCTTGGTTTGTTCGGCTCATACGCGAAAGGCTCACCAACTCCGACGAGTGACATCGATGTCATCGTCGAATTTGAACAGCCGCTGGGCTTGAAGTTTATCGAATTCGCCGAGGAACTTGAACGGTTGTTGGGCCGAAAGGTTGATGTCTTAACTCCCGAGGGTCTCAAGGGAATCAGAATACGTCGCGTCGCCGAGGATATCGCTCAGAGTGTCGTGTATGTCTGAACGAAAGGATTCCGAATTCGTCGAGGATGTCCGAGAGGCCATAAGGAGAATATCGGTTTACACGGAGCGCATGAATTACGACGCTTTCCTCGCTGACATCAAGACGCAAGATGCGGTGACTCGCAATCTTGAGATTATTGGCGAAGCGGTTAAGAACCTGTCACCCGAGTTGCGCCAACTACACCCGGATGTTCCGTGGCGAAGTATGGCTGGCGTTCGTGATCGACTGATTCACGACTACTTTGGCGTAAACCTCGATATAATCTGGGAAATCATCTCCAATGAATTGCCAAAACTGGTTGAGCCTTTGGAGAGGATTCTTGAGGAAGCGCGCGCCGAATGACCGAATTAAAGCTTTTACAATGCAGGCTTGACGGTCGTTACGACGTTGAAGAGTGTCTCGGTCGTGGCAGCTATGCTGAGATTTACGCGGCGTGCGATCGTAGCGCCGCCGACGAGCAGTTTCGCAAAGTAGTAATCAAAGCACTTAACGTTCTGCTGCAAGGCTATCAGGATCCCGAACTCGAGCGTACGCTGATTCAGAATTTTCAAAACGAGGCAGTCGCCCTCGATCGTGTCCGCCATCCCAACATTATCAGTCGCCTTGGTCATGGCACCGCTATCGATCTTAGTGGAACAGCTTTTCATTACATCGTGCTGGAGTATCTCGGCGGGGGCGACTTGGCGATGCTGTGCCGGCGAGCGCCACTGAAACTCGATCGCGCCCTACAGTATTTGCAGCAGATTTGCGCGGGACTGGCGCACGCTCATGTATGCGGCGTGATTCATCGCGACATCAAACCTCAAAATCTCCTGCTTACTTCGGATCATGAAACGGTGAAGATTGCCGACTTTGGCGTGGCCAAGTTGGAAGCAGCCGATGGCGCCATCACCCGGGTGGGCACGAACATCTACGCCGCACCCGAGCACAATCCTCTGGTGGAGACCGCGGCGCTTGGCACCGGCTCGCTCTCATCGCACCTTCAGTTGACGCCATCAGCCGACATTTATTCGTTGGCAAAAACCGCATATACACTCATTTGTGGCGTAGCGCCGAGAGCGTTTGCGCACGATCCGATTACTGATTTGCCGGCGCCGATTTCGTTCGAGCCCTGGGCTGCTTCGATTGTGCGGGTGCTTGAGCGCGCGACGCAGACGCATCCGTCAGATCGTTATCAGAGAGTTCAAGCCTTTTGGGAAGAATTACATGAAGCCGCCCTGCCCGCGACCCAGCCACTCATCTATGGCCGGCCCAGGCGGATCAGTTCC
>QHXE01000736.1 GCA_003222835.1 Acidobacteriota bacterium
GCTCTGCCATTTGAAGACAATTCGTTTGACGCGGTGGTTTGTAGACTCGGAATAATGTTTTTCCCTGATCCTTTGGCTGGTCTACGCGAGATGTTGAGGGTAACAAAACGTGAGGGCATGTTATCTTTCGCAGTGTGGGGCAAGAGCGATCTCAATCCGTTTTCTTATCTGATTACCGATGTCGTTGCCCGCCATTTTGAACCCTCTGAACCTGCTGATCCTAACGCGCCGGGCGCCTTCCGATTCGCCGAGCCGGGCAGTCTGGCTCGGATTCTCGCGGACGCCGGAGCGGTTGATGTCAGAGAGCGCGAACTAAAGTTTAATATTGCCGCGCCTATCTCGCCGGAACAGTTTTGGGAACTGCGCGCGGAGACCTCGGGAACACTTCGAGAGAAATTGGCCACGCTTTCTTCATCCCAAGCAGATCTCCTGAAAAAAGAGGCGCAGCTAGCATTCCGAGAATACTTTTCGAACAACCAGATGAGTATTCCAGCACAGATGATCATTGTGACCGGGCGGAAACCTTAATGGCTATATCAGGAATCGCCAACAGGGAATCAAGAACTACGATCGCTCAACTGAGTGAAGCGCTAGCGGAGACTCGTGCGCGAACGTTGGAGTTGGTAAACGACCTTAGCGAAGAGCAGTTGATCGGTCCGCGTTTGCAGATCGTGAATCCTCTCAGGTGGGAGATTGGGCATATCGCATGGTTTCAGGAGTTCTGGGTCTTAAGGCACTTAGGTAAGCAGTCGCCGATATTGAAACACGGAGACGAGCTTTACGATTCAGCGCGAGTCGATCACGACACGCGCTGGGATTTGCCATTGCTTGAGCGAAACGAAACGCTTGTTTACATGCAACGAAATCTTGAGCGTGTAATCGAGCAAGCCAGTCATGAGGTCGCCGGTCTGCGGGATGCAGAAGGCTATGACCAGGAATACTTCCTGAACCTCGTGCTGCTTCACGAACAGATGCATGACGAGGCGATCACTTACACGCGTCAGACGCTGAGCTATCCCGCACCCGCATTCGCGGCAGTTAACAAAGTGCCGTTTGCGAGACAAGATCCGCCTCTAACTCAAACCGACAATGACCTAACATGTGATGCAGAAATACCCAGCGGCAGATTCATTCTCGGAAGTGCCGGAGAACAAGGTTTCGTCTTCGACAACGAACAACTGGCACACGAGGTTGAGATTGCCCCTTTCTCGATCTCCAAGACCGCCGTCACCAACGGAGAATTCAAGAACTTCGTAGAAGACGACGGCTATAGAAGAAGCGAGTTATGGACTGACGAGGGTTCGCAGTGGCGGACAACGGTGAGGGCAGAACACCCGATCTACTGGCAACGAGAAAACAACGGTCGCTGGTTGCGGCGCAACTTCGATCAATGGATCGAACTAGATGAGCGCCTACCCGTCATCCATGTTAACTGGCACGAGGCCAACGCTTTTTGTCGTTGGGCGAATCGGCGTCTCCCAACAGAGGCAGAGTGGGAGATCGCGGCGAGTGCTGAACTCTCGGCGAATGGTCTTGGTCTATCAGAGCACAAGCGACGATTTCCCTGGGGTGATTATTCTCCTACGTCGGAAAATGCAAATCTTGATTGGTGTGCGCTTGGATGTGTTCCGGTTGATGCGCTGGAGGGGGGTGATAGTGCGTTCGGATGCCGGCAAATGATCGGCAATGTGTGGGAATGGACGGCTAGCGACTTCCAGCCATATCCCGGCTTTATCGCCGGGCCATATAAGGAATATTCCGGGCCTTGGTTTGGGGATCACAAGGTGCTTCGCGGCGGTTGTTGGGCGACGCGTTCGCGT
>QHXE01000737.1 GCA_003222835.1 Acidobacteriota bacterium
ATAGTCTGTATCCGGCCCAGAGTTCGGATCGCGGCGCAGATATCCGATGTACTGCATCAGCACAAACGCACGATTGAATTCCTGACTATTCAAACTTGCATTCTCGGCCACGTCGCGTAGGGCGCGTGAGCGAGCGGCCACGTCGGTCGTATTTGTCGCGGAGCCAAACTCAGCAATGGCCGCGTTGCGATCAGTGCTTGACGGCGTGACTCCGGCGTTCGCAAACAACCGATCAACGAACTGCGCCGGCGTCATCGTCGTTGCAGATGCCGAAGTGAAGCGCAAGCGTTGCACAAAGTCTAAAGTGAAAGCTTGTTTGTTATTCTCCAGGACATTCTCCCAACCAGTCTGGCCCACAACCACACCTTGTCCAATCTGCTGCGTGTCGGGCAGAAATTCATTGAAGCGCACAATCGGCACCGCCAGTTGATGTGCACCTCCAAACGTCGACGTTCCGCTCGCGTCGCCATAAGCCACCTTGTATATGCGCTCGACCAGATAACCCGTCTGCTGAAATTCAATCGAGAGGAAGTAAGCTGCCGAGACATTGATCCGTTTCAGTTGCACGCAGGCCTGATCAGCACCGCAGGAAGTGATTTGATTGATCCAAAATGCCAAGCCATCCGCGTCGGGCGTTCTATTTAGGAAGTCGTGATAGTGCTGGCAAACAAAGTCTGATGGATCATCGATGACGTTCGTTGACGGCTCAGTCGGGTTGTCGATGATCGTCACCGTCGCGATTGCCGGCGCGCCAAGAGTAGCGCCAGACACATTGCGCAAGTTTACATTGAAGGTCTCGTTTCCTTCGACGTACGAATCGTCGTTGATGAGCACGACAAAGCTCTTCGAAGTCTCGCCGGCCGCAAAACGCAGCGTCCCGATGGCGGTGATGTAATCGCGCCGCTCGCTGGCGGTGACGTCTAAAGTGAAATAATCGACGCTCGCCGCGCCGGAAGTATTACCGATGCGATTAATGGTAATCGTGACGGTAGTACAGGCTTCGACGACACTGTAGTTCGAGGAGCTGAATTGAACGACGTTCGGAGCTGGGGTCGGACTCGGCGTCGGACTTGGCGTTGGCGTCGTTGTTGGAGTTGGCGTAGGTGTCGGTGTTGGCGTTGAAGCCGCTCCCGTTTCCGGTTGCCAAAAGCCGCCACTCACCGTGAACTGGCCGCCGCTCGAAGTCGTTCCTGCTGAGGCTTGGCCGTCTGTTCCACTGAGGCCAATATTTCCGCCGGCACTGGTGCCGCCGCCACCCGCAATCACATGGCGAGAGAGATCGAATTGCGGGCTGGCTTGCGGTATTTCTGGGAGCGGACGTCTCGTCCGCAGAGCGTGCCTCAGCACGCTCAACTTTTCGCGCTGCGCGCTCACTGCGGACGGGGACGTCCGCGCTCCCAGTAAGATGATGAGTGATCCTATCAGCGAAGCCTACAACGATGATTGCAGACAAGAACGCGAGCGAGATTACTCCGAAAAGGATTCGCTTGCTCTTGCCTGATGATTTGCTTGTCGTCAGCATGTGACCACCTGACTGCTGTTCAGTTGCGCTCCAATCCGGGACTATTCATGAAGCGTTTGTCATAAACGTCCGCGAAGCGGACGATTTGAAAATAGCCCAGCACTTCAGTGCTGGGAAAAGGCGAGTTCCACGTACGGAGCCCGTGAAACGGGCGACAGAAAAAACCGAGGATGGGCGTATTCACAGCGCTTCTGTCGTCCGCTTCGCGGACTCTATTTGGTTCTGCTTCTGGCTCGTCATGTTCATGAATAATCCGTCAAATCAACGTCGCCGCCTGGTTGAACCGGCATTCTTTCTCAATGACTTCTCGACGCCTCGCAAGCGCGCGTTCAAAGCAGCGTTCGAGGTCATCAGCGTCGCGATCTGTTTCTGCTGTCGCTCGATCTGTTGTTGCTGCTCTTTGACGGCATTGAGCATGGTCCACATGATCGGGTCGTTGTTGACCAGCAAATAACCTTTGTCATTCTTCGTGACCGCCTCGGGGATAACTCTCTGCACGGCCTGCGCGCTGAAGCCGACTTGCTCGCCCTCCAGCTTGAGGCCGAGCGCGTTGTCCGGCTTGTATTCGTAACGAAGCGGCTTCAGTTGCATCACTGCTTTCAGTCCCGGCGTAAACCGGCCCTTGATGTTTTTCAACCGCTCGTCGGAAAACGTGCCCCAAGAGCCGCCACCCGGTTTGTCCGCCGCGCCGTTGACGGTTAACTTGTTGTCCGGCGCGGTTGTGCCGATGCCGACCAATCCGGAATCACTGATGAAGAAGTCGTAGCCGGCGCCGAATTGTGCTGTTCCAGGCGGGCTCCCGGTGCGGAAGAAATACAATCCCCCAGTCGATTGC
>QHXE01000738.1 GCA_003222835.1 Acidobacteriota bacterium
GGACTTCTGACTATGACCGGGATGTTACTAGCGTGTTGGCGATACAGCGCGAACTGAGCATTGCCATCGCACAGCACGTTGGGCTGCAACTGGTACCCGAACGTCTTAGCGCGCTCGCAGTCCGGCAAACAGGAAAGGTGGAAGCCTACGACTTCTATCTGCGCGGTCGCTACTTCTGGAACCAGCTCTCGGCAGTGACGACGAAGAGGGCAATGGAGTACTACGGACTCGCGACCGAGCGCGATCCGGAGTACGCGCTGGCATGGTCCGGCATGGCCGACGCTTACTCGGGAAGCCCGATCAACGCCGACCTGTCCCCCCTCCAGGTTTGGCCACGCGCCCGCGACGCGGTTGCTCATGCGACCGCCTCCGGGCACGGCTTACCTGAGGTTCAAACTTCGCTGGGATTATTCAAATTCTGGCTCGACTGGGACTGGGTGGCTGCTGAGGCAGCATTCCGCACATCCATTGCGCTGGATCCGAGCTATTCCCTTGCACATCGCTTCCTGGGTATCGTCCTCGCGCACATGGCAAGACACGAAGAGGCGTCATCGGCGATTCGTCATGCACGCGACCTCGATCCGCTTAACGCCACTAATCATGCGCTCTCAGCGCAGGTTGCGTTCGCGGCGCGCGACTATTCCGGCGCAGTCCAGTTCGCGCAACAGGCGATCACTATCGATCCCGAATTCTGGATTGGCTACATACAACTCGCCCAGGTATACGAGCAGCTGGGCAACACAGATCTAGCCCTAAACGCACTAAACAATGCCGGACGCTTCAGTGGCGGAAACAGTAAGGCGATAGCTCTTCGGGGCTACATATGCGGAAAGCTGGGAAAAACGAAAGAAGCCCACGAGGTGCTGAGCACATTGGAAGCGGTGTCGCGCGAACGATACGTTCCACCGTACGCGATGGCGCTGGTACACGCCGGGCTGGGTCAACACGATTCGGCCTTGAAGTGGCTCGAGCGGGCCTACGACGCGCACGACGTGCATTGGGTTTTTCCTCCGGTGGATCCAAAATGGGATCCTTTCCGAGCCGATGCTCATTTCGCTGATCTGTTAAGACGCTGCGGCTTTACAACGCATGCAGTCTCGGCTCGCTGAGAAACGCCATGCCGGGCGAAGAGCCAACTCTGCCGATAAGCCGCGGAAAATCACGCGGAGCAAATCACGCGAAACCAACGTGCGTGATTCCGATAAAGACATGGGAACAGAGAGGTTGTTGGCCCGTCTTGCAGTGGACCGACAGCTACCCATGCTCAAGGTTAGCTGGGCGCTCTCAACTCTAAGTGAATTAATAGCGAAAAATACAGCGGAGTTGGCCGAATTGGCCAACTCCCGTTGTCCACTCGGAAGTTAGCCTTGGACCCAATTTTCCTCACCTGGACGTATAGTGGGGTTCGCGGACAAGTGGTTTCGGCCGATTCCACATATACGCGTACGCTGTTACCGGGACTCGACCAGCATGTTTCGTTATCGTCAGGATCAGGTCCGGCCAACTAACGAGGATTGGTAGCTTACGGAGAAATTGCTCGGGCGAGTGCCACGAAATCGCCGTTGCTCCAATCGCCCCGCGGCTCCGCCGCTGCGCGAGCGAACGTCCACAGCCGGACGCGCTCGTGATCGACGCCGAGCAGGTCCGTAAATCTCCTGATCATTCCGTCCGGGTCCGATCGCAATCTCGCAGAGCAATTGAACAGGTGTTGCGTCGCGTCGTAGGCTGGGTCTCCGACGAAGGGCTTTGGGTCGATGACGAGCCAGGGCTCGCGTTCCGCGTGGAGGACGTTGCCTGCGTGCAAGTCGGTAGCCAACACGAGTTCCATCGGTTCGGTGCGTGGCAACTCTGTAAAGAGGCGCAAACCTTCGCGGACTAGTCCCGGATCGGGCCACTGCTCGATTTGCGCCAGCGTCTCGTCACTCCAATATTTTGTCAAAGCCGACAAAGGTCGAAAGGGATGCTGTGTTGATGGCGGGCGCCACAGACGACGCAGCAAACCTGAAATCACCACGTCTTGCTCGCACTCCGGTAGAGCGCGTAGTGCCGTCCCCGGCTCGCAACGCTCCAAGAGCATGGCGCCCAGACCATCGTCTGCCATGAGCAGTCGCACAGTCGGGTCTCCGTTCCAAAATCGCAACCCGTGAATCTCGTGCTCTCCCTCCATGTGCGGCATTCCGATTTTCAATACGGCGGGGGTTCCGTCTGCGCGTACGACTGGTGTCACGTACGAGCAACTCACTTCGTCGCCATCGAAAGGGGCGTCAAGCGTCAGCGACCATCTGTGCTCCAAATTTCGCAGCACGTCGGGTAGGCGTTCGAGCCATGCCGCACGCAGCGGAGTCTTGTGGCAGCTAGCCGCGAGCCCGCGTGGGATTTTCAGAGTCATGACTTGATTGTAGCTGCTTCACCAGCTGCGTCGATGACATC
>QHXE01000739.1 GCA_003222835.1 Acidobacteriota bacterium
TATGTCGATGCGGTAGCCACACTCCAGATGCACGCCTTTGTAGTGAAGTGGCAATGGATACTCCTTCTCAAAAGGTATTTCCCGAACCACCAACTCTCGACACAGACATGCATGATAAGACGATTCAAGCAGTCCGGGGCCAAGGGCACGATGAACTTCAATGGCCGCGCCAATGATCTCATGGGTTAACTTATTCAGCTCGTCCATGTCAGCGTTCATCTTTCTCTGTGCCCCGCTCTGTGTTCTTTGTGTCTCGGTGGTGAACGTCAACCAAGCTATCGCTCACTTCCGAAGTAAGACTCAAAACACCAATTTCAATTGCGCAAACAGCGAATACAAAGCCTTCGCGGGGTTGATTACCGCGGGCTCGCAGAAGTCGCCGATGTTCGGCGGGCAATTACGCGATCTGTTCGTGAAGATGTCACGAAAGCCGAGCCCGGTTTGCAGCGTCGAGGCGCCGAATGTGAGCTGCACGTTATTGATCAGAAAAGGCCGATACTGAACGCCCACGCTGTAATCCCAACCAATCTCATGCCGAATATGATTTTGAAACAGAATGTATTCCAGCGACTCCGTGCGATGGAAACGCAGATAGTTAACGTTGAAGATCGCTTTCACGCGCTGAGTGATATCGGCGTCAACGCCCGCGTTGTAAATGAAGATGCCGGGATTCACAAAGTTCGCCTGGCCCTGAATCTTGCTGCTGCGCAAACTCGGCAAAACGCTATTCGGTTGGACCAAGCCAACGCCCGTTTGGGTCAGCCTGATGCCGTTGCGGTTCCAGAATGAAAACTGTCCGCCGACAAAGTTGGGATCGTCGAGGATCGCATCGAATCCCGTAGCCTTTGTATCAGTCGGATTCGCGTCCCCTTGAGCAAAAAAGAAGGAGCCTTTGAAACGCAGATAGTCGTGGTCCACCGAGGCTTCGACGGCAGCCATGTTCGACTTTACTCGCACGCTACGTCCGGCGATCGGGTTATGATCGTCGCGGCCAAAAGCGTAAAAATAAGAATGCGTCAGATTCAATCTGCCGAGATGTCCATCGCCGCTGATTCCGAGATAGCCAACTTTGATCGAATGTTGCCGCGCGTCTCCAATCAGCGCCGGCCGCACGAGGAACCCGTTGCGATCGTATTTGATACTCGCGCGATCGTCGTTGTAATGCAGGCTGCCCTGAATCGTATAGCCCTCGCGAATGAAGTCCTGACGAAATAGATTTGCGACGTAGACGTGCTGATGCCGCGTGTCAAACCTGTTCAGGCCGCTGTTGGTATCTTTCTCGAGCATCGAGAAGAACGCGCCGTTGTACTGGTAGCGATTATTGCGCAGCGATCCAAAGAAGCGCGCGCCTAGATTATTGTCGGAGAAAATGAAGCCGCGAAAATCGGAAACAAATGGCTGGATGCCGGCACGAACCGAGATGAAATCAAAGTTCGGGCTCAGGTCCGCCAGCTTCACTTCCGCGAAAGCTTCTTCCAGCGAAACATGTGTGTCGGTGCGATTGGTGCCGCGCCGCACATCGATATTGATGATGCCGTTTTCGCGCGCGTTTACATAGTTGGGGATGCTGAACGTCGGCGAGATCTTGATCGCCCAATCGCGAGGCCGAAACGCGGTGTCGCCGTGGAACAACTCGAAACTCAACTGCAATGTTTCGTTGGTTGCGAATTGTTCCGGTTGTCCAAAGAATTCCCCGCTCAACGGATTGGCCGCGCTAACGCCTGATGGGCTGGGCGCGCGCCGCTGCTCGACAATCGACGTGCTGACCGCCGAGAAAATAAAAAACGTCTTATTCCCTTTGATGGGATAGTCGCCTTTGAGCGCGCTCTGATTGTACGGATCCCACCAACGACCTTTCTTGAATGGAATGTCGCGCCCGCGCGCACCGCGATCACCGTAACGATCGTATTCGGGAAAACCCACGCGCCAGCGGTCACGGACTTCGCGTCGATCGGGCGCAGTCTGTGGTTCTGACTGGGTGCTTTTCTTCCCGGCATAACCGGTTGGCTCCGCTTCTCTTGTCTCAGTTAACCGTTCAGGTTTCTTCTCTTCGACGGGAATATCGACGTGGGTGTCTTTGCCTGCTTCGATAATGACGTTCTCCAACTCGTCGCCGCGCGGTCTGCTGAACTCGCCATAGTCTTTGCCCTTTTCAAACTTGGCCGAATGAGGGTCGGCTACTTTGATGCGGTAAGCCCCTGGCGGTAAACGAAGTGAATAGCTTCCGTCAACGCGGCTAGACACACGCCAGATGCCGCTCGTTACTTGATTCGTAACGATTACCGTCACTCGCGCGACCGTGGCTCCTGAAGCGTTACGAACAACCCCGCTCAAGCGGCCACGGCTCTGCGCAAAACCGGTCGTGCACATCCCTAACAAGACTGCGATCGGGACGGTGCGCAATAGCCAGCCGTGCCTGCGATCGAGTTTTTCGGCAAGCGCCTTCATGTCATCCGGCTCACGCGGCGAGCGACCGACTTGTAGCACAGCAACTGCGCCGAGG
>QHXE01000740.1 GCA_003222835.1 Acidobacteriota bacterium
TGCTGCTGGTCAGAGCGTGGACTTCGTGGCCCTGCGTAGCCCTAATCAAAAATTCCCAGTCCTCGTAGACCGGAAAACGCTCATCGTAACGACCGACTTCGTTCCAGAGCGAGCGACGGAAAGCAGTCGCGACAGTAAAAATAAAATTTCCTTCGAGTAATCGGGGAATCGAAAGGAAGATGATGAATTCGCTCGTGCATCAGGTCACCGGCAATAGTGAAGGTTTGGACGCGCACACCGGTATAAACAAGATCAGCGCCGTTGAAATCTCGGACGATATTTTGCAAATGATCGGAGTCCCAAAGATTGTCATCGTCGAGAATGGTAATGAGGTCGCCCTCGGCCAACTCGATCCCGCGATTCAACGCCGCCGGACGTGAGCGCACGCCATCCAATTTGAGATGACGAAAAGCGGGAAGCTGACCGCTCATTTCCTCAACGATCGATGACACTGAGCCATCCGCTCATATCGACGAGAATGAGCTCGAACTCGCGCAAAGTCTGCGCGGCCAGACTTTGCAGGCACTCGCGCAGGCGCTGCGGCCGTCGCACCGTTCGCACGATGACCGAGACGGTGGAATTCAATTTATTGCGTTACTTACAGGGCCTGGCACCGGGATGACAAATTTGCCGTCTTTCTCGGCGATAAAATTCTCGGTCGTATTGGTTGAGCTGCCGTTCTCATCTTTTTTCTCAACCACAATCACGAGTTTCTTCGTCGGCTTCAGGTTAAGGCAAGCTTTTCCACCCGATGGGGAGTCTTGCGGGTCTCTCGCCTTTTTTGCGTCATCTGGCGTCAGATCCACCAGCTCGATCCTGGCAACCTTATCGCCCGCTCCGCTCGACTGCATCATTTTGTAAAAGCCAACAATCATCGGGTCGGCGCCCGTAGTATAGAGACATGACTGCAATGCTGTCGTGTCATTGGCTTCGAACGCGGTTTTGTATTTTTCGACAAATGCCTTCGCCGGCTCAGTTGCGGCAGAGCGTGGGGAAAAAGCGGCAATGAGCGAGACCGAGAATATTACGGCGAGTAATTTCATAAAAGAATTTCGGGATGTTTTCAGGCAAGCAATTAGGCGGAGGTAGACGAAATGGAAAGTCGTTTTTCGTTTTGGTGCCCACCAGATTTTGTTCCAACGTCTCCGACGTGTATAGCGTATGACAATGCAGGCATCGAATGACGCCAGCGCTCGTCGGTATTTGAATCTGTTGCGGCATTCGCTCTGTCGGGACCGCTTTCCGGATTCGCGATACGAAATGAGCACGGGTTCGTTGCAGTTAATGCCATTTGATCCCGCGCTTCGAGCTCAGGGTAAGGATTGGCCGCTGGAGGCAATGACGATGGTAGGCGCGAAACGGTTGGAAAATCTGGAGAGCTGTTGTTGCGCTGCCTTACAGGAAAAGATTCCCGGAGACTTCGTCGAAACCGGCGTCTGGCGCGGCGGCTGTGGAATTCTCATGCGCGCGGTTCTGGCAGTAACGGGGAACGAAGACCGCAGTGTTTGGCTGTTCGATTGCTTCGAAGGATTGCCCCGGGAAGGTGAAAGCAAACTTCGAACGCTTCGATTTGCTGGACGAGACAACGCAATTTGTGGTGGGTTGGTTCCGGGACACAATTCCGGAGGCGCAGGTGCAGTCGATCGCCGTCCTGCAGTTGGACGGCGATCTGTACGAATCGACCTGGCTGGTCCTGAATCATCTCTATCCCAGAGTTTCGCCGGGCGGTTTTGTCATTATCGACGATTACGCTTTAGCGACTTGCAAAGCAGCGGTGGACGATTTCCGGCAATCGCATTCAATTCAGTCGCGGATTGCTACGATTGATTGGTCCGGAATTTTCTGGCGCAAATGAACGGCGGTGAATCCTTCTCCAGACGAGGCGAAGGAATTCGATTGCCTGGGAAGAACTTCCGCGCTTAGTCGTGCTTCGCCCGCGATGAATATTCACGAGTATCAAGCCAAAGAGTTGCTCGAAGAGTTTGGGGTCGCGACCACGCGTGGCAAAGTGGCTTCCTCGCCGGAGGAAGCAGAGCACATCGCGCGCGAAATCGCACCGGGCGAGATGGTGGTCAAGGCGCAAATCCATGCAGGCGGGCGAGGGAAGGGGACGTTCGCAAATGGATTCAAGGGCGGCGTCCACCTTTGCAAAACGCCGGAGGAAGCGCGTGAGATCGCGAGCAAAATGCTTGGGCAGAGACTGATCACGCATCAAACCGGACCAGCCGGTCGCGTTGTTAATAGAGTGTTGGTGACGGAGGCCGCGCAGATCGCGCGCGAAATTTATTTCGCCATTCTGCGCGATCGCGCCACCGCCGCGCCGCTGATCGTCGCGAGTACTGAAGGCGGAGTCGAAATCGAAGCCGTGGCCGCAAAATCGCCGGAAAAAATTGTCCGCGAATCGATCGATACACTGGCCGGTCTGCAACCGTTTCAAACGCGCAAACTGGCCAAGCAACTCCAGTTTGAATCGTCTCAACTCAAAGCTGCCTCGAAATTATTTGATGGATTGTATCGCGCCTTCATCGGGCTCGATTGCTCGATGGTGGAAGTCAATCCGCTGGTCGTTACTCGCAAAGGCGAGGTCCTGGCGCTCGATGCGAAATTCAATTTCGATGACAACGCGTTGTTTCGGCATCCGGAAGTCGCAGCGATGCGTGATATCGCGGAGGAAGATCCACGCGAAGTCGAAGCGTCCAGACACGGGCTCAATTACATCGGCCTCGATGGAAATATCGCCTGTCTCGTTAACGGCGCTGGCCTGGCCATGGCGACGATGGACATCATCAAATTTTATGGCGGCCGTCCCGCGAACTTCCTGGATGTCGGCGGCGGCGCGACGGAGGAGCAAGTGACGGACGCGTTCAAGATCTTGATCGCGGACAAAAAAGTGCAGGCGATTCTGGTGAACATTTTCGGCGGCATCATGAAGTGTGATGTAATCGCGCAGGGGATTATTAACGCCGCGAAAACAGTGCATCTCTCGGTGCCGCTGGTCGTGCGATTGGAAGGAACAAATGTCGAAAAGGGCAAACAGTTGCTCAAAGAAAGTGATGTCGCGTTGATCACCGCGGATGATCTGGCGGACGCAGCGCGCAAGGCTGTCAAGGCGGCAAGGTCAGAAGCTGCAGCGTAAAATCCCAAAACCCAAATCCCAAATAAAGGATCAAAAGAAAGATCGAATGACGAAGCACAAAAATAAGATAAAAATCAAAGCCCTGGCTTTCGTCGGCATTCCTGTCACTGACATGAAACGTGCACGCACATTTTACGAGGCAGTTCTCGGCCTGAAAGCTTCAGAAGAAATGATGAGCGGAAAGTGGGTCGAATACTCCATTGGCAATAACACCCTCGCGATCGCGAGCGTTGGTCCGGAGTGGCTGCCGTCGGATCAGGGAACAGGAGCGGCGCTCGAAGTCGAGAACTTCGGCGACGCGATCAAATGGTTGAAAGATCAAAAAATCCCTTTCTCAACCGAGCCGTTCGAAAGCCCATGCTGTCGCATGGCGATCATCAAGGACCCTGACGGGAACAACGTCGTCATTCACAAATTGAAACGCGAAAACGAAAAAGGAGTCTGCATATGATTAAAGAAGTCGCATTTGTTGCCATTGCCGTTTCGGACGCCGAACGCGCCCGAACGTTTTATCAGGAAACGCTCGAGTTAAAACCAGAGAGCACGCAAATGGGTGGGGCTTGGGTTGAATACGATCTTGGCGGAACCACCATCGGAGTCGGCTGTCATCCGGCCTGGCAACCGTCACGCGATGGCACCACAGTGGCGTTCGAGGTGGATGACATCGACGCCGCGATTGAGAAACTAAAATCGCGCGGCGTTACCTTCGATATGCCCAAAACCGAGACGCCGGTTTGTTGGATGGCGCAATTTCGTGATCCCGACGGCAACAAGCTGGTGGTGCATAAGAGAAAAACCAAATGACGAAGCACGAATGACGAAGGAGCGATAAGGTTGGTTTCGTTTATTCGGATTTCGTCATTCCAATCATGTCCGTTCTGGTCGATAAAAATACCCGTCTTGTCGTGCAGGGAATCACCGGCAGCGCCGGTGCCTTTCACACTCGCCAATGCATGGAGTACGGGACAAATGTTGTCGCTGGCGTGACGCCGGGAAAAGGCGGGCAAAAATTCGACGACAAAGTCCCCGTGTTCGACACCGTGGCGGAGGCGCGACGCGAAACCGGTTGCAATGTCTCGATGATTTTCGTGCCCGCGGCTGGCGCGGCCGATTCCATTCTCGAAGCTGTCGATGCCGGCGTTGAGTTGGTTGTCTGCATTACCGAAGGATCGGTCCAAACTGTCCGGGGATCATCACCCCCGGTGCCGCCAAAATTGGCATCATGCCCGGTTACATTCATAAAGAGAGCAATGTCGGGGTCATTTCGCGCTCCGGCACGCTGACTTACGAAGCAGTCTGGCAGCTAACGAGTCGTGGATACGGACAATCGACCTGTATCGGAATCGGGGGCGACCCGATCAATGGCATGTCGCATCTCGATGCCGTCAAAATTTTTAACGATGATCCCGGAACCGAGGCGATGATTCTGATCGGCGAAATCGGCGGCTCCGCCGAAGAAGAAGCGGCGTCCTGGATCAGGGATAATTGCCGGAAACCCGTCGCCGCTTTCATCGCAGGCGTGACCGCGCCGCCCGGACGGCGGATGGGCCACGCCGGCGCCATCGTTTCCGGTGGCAAAGGGACGGCGACCGGAAAAATCGAGGCCCTCAAGGGCGCAGGCATTGCGGTCGCCGAAACGCCAGCAACCATGGCGGACACGCTCATTGCGCGAATGAAGCGCTGAGTTACGTTCGCTGAAATGACCGTGGCCGATTTGCACAAGACTGAATCCACTCCAGCGGCAAAGGCGACCAACCTCGCCCGCGGATTGGAAGGCATCGTCGCGAATACGACGCGATTGAGCGATGTTGTCGGCGATAAGGGTCAGCTCGTTTACGCGGGCTACGACATCAACAATCTCGCCGGCAAAGTCAGCTACAAGGAAGTCGTTTACCTGTTGTGGAAGGGGAAACTGCCAAATCGGCGCGAGCTCGACGAATTCACGCACGCGCTGCGAGCCCAACGGCAGTTGCCAGGTCCAGTGATCGATTTCATCAAGTCGGCGCCAAAAAATGCCGATCCAATGGATGTGATGCGAACGGCCATTTCCATGCTCGGCCTTTACGACCCCGACATAGACAGGGAAGCGACGCGGGAAATAAATGAGCGACGTGCCCGAAGTATCACCGCCAAAATCGGCGTCATCGCGGCTTATTTTCATCGCGCCCGCCAGGGTAAGTCACTGCCGCCGGTGCGGGATGACCTCACGGAAGCCGAGCATTTCCTGTATTTAATATGTGGCGAACCGCAGGCGAAGGAAGCGAGCGACGCCCTCGATGTCGCGTTTGTCTTGCACGCCGATCACGGGATGAACGCGTCTACCTTTAGTGCACGGGTGACGATTTCCACCCTGAGCGATTTTTACTCCGCCATAACCTCGGCCATCGGCACGCTTAAAGGGCCATTACATGGAGGTGCGAATGAAGGTGTCATTCAGATGCTTCAGGAAATTGGCGAAGAGAAGAACGTCGATGCCTACATCGAAAAGCAGTTAGCCCAGAAAAAGAAGATCATGGGCATCGGTCATCGCGTCTACAAGACGCTGGATCCACGGGCGCCGCATTTGCGTGCGATGGCGGTTAAACTGAGTGAAAAGATCGGGGAACCAAAATGGATCCGGATGTCGGAGCGCATCGCCCAGTTGATGAAGGAAAAGAAGAACCTGAACGCGAATGTCGACTTTTACTCTGCAACCGTCTATTACTCGTTAGGTATTCCGACCGATCTCTTCACCCCGATTTTTGCCATTGCCCGTTGTTCCGGATGGTGCGCACACGTGCTCGAACAATTGGAAGACAATCGCCTTTACCGTCCGTTGAGCGAGTACATCGGCGAGCCGCCCGGTAAGAAGGTCATTCCCATCGATCAACGGCCAGAAGTGGGCGTGCGGCTCGGGTAGTATCCTTAGGTAAGATGGGCCTCCGGTCTGTTGCGATTTCTGTAGCGGCGGTCTATGACCGCCGGTCACGCCAGCGGACTGTTTTCCCCGGTGAGCTCGCGCCGCAAGCTTTGACATCTCCGACGTCTTTC
>QHXE01000741.1 GCA_003222835.1 Acidobacteriota bacterium
TAGTTGCTACGTGGTGTAAAGGCCTGGGATCTGGAAGCAAAACGGCGATGAGTACTCAAATGATCAGCCCCACCGAGGAATCGTCGAAGCGGTCGATCTCCTGCCACCTGATGCTGTGTTAATTCAGCAAGGCGTCAGTTGGGATGAATACGAAGAACTGCTCGAGATGGTCGGTGAAGCTAGTAGTTTGCGCATTAGTTACGACGAGGGAACCTTACAAATTATCACGGTCTCTCAGAAACACGAAGAGTATTCGACACTCATCGAGCGAATAGTGGATCTGATTAGCCTGAGGCTCCGCATCAAGATTCTTTTTTACGGTTCTGCCACAATGAGAAAGAAGCTGAAGCAAAAGGCGTAGAGCCTGATGCTTGCTTCTATGTCAGGAATGCACCGCAGGTCGGTACCAAAGAAGAGATTGATTTCAATACTGATCCGCCACCCGATGTTGTCGTCGAGATCGATCTACATCAGCGACATCCTGTTGGCTTTTGAGCAGAGGCTGAAAACCCAATCGCGCTAGCACACGATTTTTCCCAAAACGTGCGGCAGCATCTTGCGCCACCAGGGCCAGTCGTGATTCACGTCAGCACCCCACAAATCGAGAGTGTGCGGAATTCCTTTGCTCTTCAGAATGTCTGAGAGTTGCCGGCTGCGCTTCGGATCTTCGTACGCGCCCTGGCCAGAGAGAATATGGATCGAATTTGCCTGGCGCAGAAGGGGCAGGTAATGTCCGTCGTTGAGGTTCGAGAGGTAATCTGCCGGGTTGTTGAAATAGACATTGTCATCATAGTAACCGTTCAAGTACGAACGAATGTCGTAGCTTCCGCTCATCGCAATCACCCCGCGAAACAAATCGGGATGCTTGAAGTATTCGTTTGCGGCGAGAAATGCGCCGAGACTCGCTCCAGTCGTAATGGGATGCGCATCCGGGCCATTTTCATTCCGAATCAACGGCAGCACTTCATCTACGATGTACCGATCATAACGAGTCAGCAATTCGGCCTTCAGCTTTGGAGGCATCTGCTCGTTGAGCAAGCTGTATCGATTGACGCTGTTGATTGAATAGGCTCGAATGCGACCCGCGTCGATAAAAGGCTTGACGGCATCGACCAGATAAAACCTCTCGTACTCCAGATAATCCGCCGCGGCCGTGGGCAGCATCAGCAGGGTCTGGCCCGCATGGCCGTACGCGACGAGCGGCATCTCCATTTGCAAATTCGGACTGAACCAACTGGTAGTTCTGCGTTCCATATCGGTTTCGATTCAAGAAAGGAATCTGTCCTACACTCAGGCGATCAAGGATATTCTCGCACTTCCTCCTTTGGCGCAAGCCCCTCAAATGATGCAAAGTCTGAAGCTAACTTTCGAGCGGGTCTTTCAATCCGCTTAAAGGCGCTTGCAAGAACAACCGCAGAACAATTGACTGTATCCACGGATTGCGATAGTCTTTCGCCCCCTCGCATTAACGGTTGGTCCGCAGAGCCTGCGACTTTCGCATACTCCCAGAGCCAGCCATCGATAACTGCTGCAGTGTCTAATGCTCCGACGATTCTTAAAGACGAACGATTTCCGACAACTACTTCGCAAGTCGCTGGAGAGGCAAGTAAATCTGCGCACGATTCGAGTCGCCAGTCACCAGCCGGTCTATGTAAGCGGGGATTCGGCCGACATCGTCTACTTCATAGAGTCCGGCCAGATCAAACTCTTGATGCTTTCTCCGGAAGGGAAGGAATGTCTGCTGGCAATTCATACCGCCGGTGACGTATTCGGAGAGTTGTGCTTGGCTGGATTAAATTCACGGCTGGAGGCAGCCATAGCGATGAAAGAGACTGTCTTGAAATCAATTCCCGGCCAGGTATTTCTCGACTGCTTGGACAATCATTCCTTGCTGGAGGGCTTTGCTCAACATCTGGCCACGCGCATATCCGAGCAGCAACGAATCATCGCCACGATCCTCACCGTCGATAGCGAACATCGATTGGGAGAGACGCTGTTACTGCTGGCTCGCAAACTGGGAAAGCCAAATATTCTCAGCACTCGCATCGAATACAAAATCACTCATGAAGACTTGTCGCGGATGGTCGGCACGACTCGCCCGCGAGTCACGCACTTCCTCGGCAGATTTCGTGGCCTGGGCTTGATCGAGATGAGTTCGGATCACCATCTAATCGTCAATGAAAAAAAGCTTGCCAATTATCTCAATGCGGCTTGACGGTTCTTACTCACGGACACGAACTTTCTCTCCCACTGTCTAATATTGAACAGACAAACATTGCGATCCGGCATACACTTCTCGCAATTGATCTAATTGATCCTCAGTCGGACTAGGAGGGAGAGTGCGCAATGAGAGTGACGCTGGACGTATTTTCTGGCAGGTCAAATCCAAGTTGGGACCTATCCAAGAAGGATACTAAGAAATTGGTTGATCTCGTGGCGAACAAAGCGTTGCCATCAATCGAGACGGTCGAATCAATTCTGGGTTTTCGCGGATATATTATCTCGGCCGAATCCGATGACGTGCCCCCCAGCCTTGGCCTGCCGCATGCCTTTCGTTTAGGTGGCACTCT
>QHXE01000742.1:0-2479 GCA_003222835.1 Acidobacteriota bacterium
AGTTGAAGACCAATTTCAGCGAGTTGCTGGATGTTGAGATCGGACGGAAGGCTGACGAGCGGGCTCGGAGCTTCTTCCAGAGCCAAGCAATTACTCCATCCTGTCGATTCATGTTTCGCGTCATCATCTCCTCCGATCCCATGCAGGCAATTGCCATACTGTAACCGAACGGAACGTGGCACGCTCGACACGAATTCGTTAAGAAAAGTTCTAAGTGCGCCGTGAAAGGCGCTGGTCCACAGCGGGGGTATACCCGCCCGGGAACTGGTTCGCTCCACCCGGTAGCAATCAGAGCAGCAGCGGAGGCAACGAAGTGGCTGAAGCCTCTGGTGCAGAGGGTCGCTAAGGCGACTTGGCGAGCGTGCAGGCCGTAACAACGTGAACGCTGTGCAGGCCTCGAAACTTCCAATACAGGAGCCGACCCGCCTTAGATCGAGGGAAGGCCGAAGCTGGTGGAACGGTACGAGCGAACAAGTTCCATCAAACCTGTCGGGGTAGTTGGCGACGGCATGTAGGCAAAGTGGACCAAGCGCAACACGGGAAGTCCCAGCGGTGATCGCGGTGTGGGTCAACTGGCAACTCGCGAGAGACAGGCCGGGCCGACTGGGATGGCGGAGAGGCTCGCAGTACCGAGGAAGCCGGGTAACTCCGGTGGAGGGAAGGGGCTTGTGCAGCGATGCTAGCTGACGTTCCAATGGGTGAGAGTCCCATCGGTGGAGTTTGCTCAGTAGCCACCGTAGTTATATCCGACCGCGGGAAGGGTGACCGACCCGTTGGAAAGCTCGGAGGTAAAAGTCTCCGTTGGCTGGGGAAAACCCCGGTCAGATCCGCCAGGGAGACAAGCAACTCGACAGGCCGTAGCGAAAGCGAACCAGTGAAGCCGCGAAAACCCTCCGCCCGTCTGAAGCGGATGATGGGCAACCTTGGGAGTGCCGAGCCGTAGGCTCTTGGCGAAGGCCCATGTCATCGGTGAAGGACTGAGTAAGTACAGCCGATGGACTCCCCGTGGCCGTAGAGGACGGCATGCCGAGAAGGAACGTACAGTGAAAGCACGGAACCACTCGCGGGTCGCCTAGGCGCACCAGCACAGCGAGGGCATTCCGTATAAACCGCCATGCGGCGAAATCGGGATGTGCCTGCGAGTGGGACGGATGAGGTCGATTAAGCGTTGATGGACTGGGACAATAGAACCCAGACCGGAGCGAGGACCTCTGGGGTAGAGGAGTTGACTCCTCGAATGGCAGTGCGCCACCGAGTCCACTGTTCCGACACAGAGCGGGACGCAAAGTGGGGCAGCGGAGTGCACGAAGGGTAGATGCAAACCTACGTGTCGCGCAGGGTATGCCTGGTGCTGGCTTAACCTGAGCGACATGAGGAAAGGCGCTACCTGAAACGCCAACCTTCCAGCCGTACTGGGGAAAACCCGCCGTACGGATGATAGGGGGGACTGTGGAAACGGCGGCATCATTCGAAGCCCGATTCGCGCCACGGTCCTACCCGACCAGTTGAAGGCGGATGCAAGAAGCGACGAAGGAAAGGGAGATTGGCGATAAGCCTGACAACTCCCGAGTTGTTTCCAGAAGTTGCAGACCGCGTCACATGCAATGGCTACGGCTATTGCGTGAGCCTTCTCCGAGAGCCGGATGCCTGAAACGGGCCTGTCCGGTTCGACGAGCGGGATGTGGAAACGGAGCATGGTCCGGATAGTGAGGCACCGGCAGCCGAAAGGGCCGGCAACAGATAGGCCTAACCTAACCCACCGTGCCACATCTCGACTCTACAATCGTCCCCGTGGGCGCGCCACTTAGGAAAGGTCCAATAATCGCACCTGAGAAACACTTGGTAAGGCGTTACCACACTCGCCTTACACCATAGCTTTCAAATACCGCTTCGTTACTGATGATCGGTGTATGTTCCGCTTGAGACTGAGCAATCAGCATACGGTCAAATGGGTCCTTGTGAGGACCCGGTAAAAGACCGGCGCGAATACCATGTTCCGCAGAGATAGCCAGTAACTCAAACCCTTCGCGTTCAATTTGGCCGGAGAAGTCTGAGACTAGGTCCGCACCTATCGGCAGTTTGCCAAGTCGAACCTTGGTGGCGATTTCCCAGGACGAAGCAGCACTTACAATCAGCATGTTCTTAGTTTCCGCAATGATCTTTCGCGCAGAGCGCGTTAGGGCTGGATCGTCGGAAAGCCACCAGAGCAATGCATGCGTATCGAGTAATGCGCGCAACAGACTACCCCCAGCGCGAGAGTTCGCTCTCGGGAAGAGGCTCAAAGAATTCGAGGCCAACGCGCAACTTGCCCTTCAACGACCCTGGCTGGCGTTTGCCGTTAACCTCGCCGACCGGAACGAGCCGGGCTACTGGTTTTGACCCTCGTGCGATGATCACTTCCTCGCCCGCGGAAGCCTTTTCAATCAGCCGAGAAAGGTTTGTTTTGGCTTGGTGAATGGTGACAATGCTCATTGCGGCT
>QHXE01000742.1:2490-3979 GCA_003222835.1 Acidobacteriota bacterium
GAGCACTCGAGTGGGCCGCAGCGAACGCCAGAGTTCGGAAATCGTCCCCTAGCGCGTTGCTTTAGATCTCGCTTTTGCGGAAACGGCCAATCAGGTGATCGCATGCGCGGACCGTCACCGCCATCATGGTAAGCGTCGGGTTCTGGCACGCAGACGACACAAAGCTCGCTCCGTCCATCACAAATAAATTTTTCACGTCGTGGGCCTGGTTGAACGCATTGAGCACCGACTTCTTCGGATCGTTCCCCATGCGGGCTGTTCCCAGTTCGTGTATGGCCATTCCTGGCATTTCGACACCCGCTTGCACGCGGATATCTTTCGCGCCGGCCGCTTCCAACATTTCCGCCGCCGTGGCGCCGGCATCCTCCATGAGCGCAGCTTCGTTGTCGCCGTGCGTCATGCTAATGCGCAACGCAGGAATGCCCCAGGCATCTTTTAGATCGCGGTCGATCTCGATGTAATTGTCCCACCGGGCCAGCGATTCACCGAAAGCTCCGAGCGAAATCCCGTACTCGCCTTCTTTCACAGCCTTCTTGAGCGACGCTCCGTAGCCTTCGGCACTGAAGTTGAATCCAGCCTCGGCTCCGCCCTGGTAACCATAGCCACGTATGAACCGCGAATGCTTTTTGCTCGAAGGAGTGTTCCGGAAGCGAGGGACGTAAATCCCATTGGGACGTGCGGGCTCGTTCGCATTCGGAAGAGTTTTGAATTCTGGCAGACGACCAGACGCTCCTGCACCTACGACATGATCCATCAAATAATGGCCCAGCGCGCCGCTCGAATTCCCAAGTCCATTTGGATATTCCCGAGTGGACGAGTTCAGCAAGATGCGGGTGGACTCCAATGCCTGCGCGCAAAGGATCACCGCTTTTCCGCGGACCTCCTTCACTTGCCGCGTCAAGCGATCCACGTAAGTCACACCGCGCGTTTTGTTTGGCTCCGTGTCCATGTCCACATGGCTTACCACGGCATTGGTAAGCAGCGTGCAGTTCCCGGAGGCCAGCGCGTCCTTGACGGTCGTAAACGGGCTGCTGAAGTAAGAAAACGTGCTGCACCCGCGTTCGCAAGGCCCGCAATAATGGCAAGCGAGGCGTCCATTGTGATTTTGCGTCAGGATCGCCGTGCGCCCGATCGTGACCGTGTGCCCGAATTTCGCTTTGACGCGTTCTCTGAGCTGAACTTCTCCGCAGCTCATTTTCATTGGCGGGAGAAATTGCCCGTCGGGCAGCATCTCATCTCCCTCCGTCGCTCCGCTGATACCTACGTACCGCTCCACGATATCGTAATACGGTGCGAGATCGGCATAGCTAATCGGCCAGTCATCGCCATACCCGTCGCGGCTCGCCGCCTTAAAATCGTTATCGCTCAGCCTGTAACTCTGACGGCCCCAGACCAGCGATCGCCCACCGAGGATGCGCAGCCGTTGCCATGTAAATGGCTTGCCGGGCGGCGTGCTGTACGGATTCTCGAGGTCATTCACAAACCATTC
>QHXE01000743.1 GCA_003222835.1 Acidobacteriota bacterium
CGTTTTCCGAGCACGATCAACCTCACATTCGGTCGCCGCGCGAAACGGCTGCACCAATATCCCGCTTGCGGCGGTCGGGGCTCAGGAAGACGAGACCATTCTTGAAGACGGGCTTTTTAGGCCATGCTAGGGTGCGGTTCGTCCACCTGGATCCGCCAGGACTGATCAAGTCCCGGAAGATTTAAGGATTCGGGTCGGCGTTTATCGTCAGGTACGTTTCATCACGGCTCCCTCGATGACAACGCCTGCAGTCACATATTTCCAGAGCGCCACCAGTAACTTGCGCGCCAGCGCAACGATTGTCGTCTTCTTAAGACGGCCGCCATTGCGCCTGACCCGTTCTTCAAACCACAGGGCCAGCGCCGATTGCGGCTGATGGCGCAGCCATAGCCACGCGAGTTGGATGAGCGTTGTTCGCAATCGCGGATTGCCTGCTTTAGACACGCCCTGTTCGCGATCAACCGAACCGCTTTGCCAGGGTGTTGGCGCTAGGCCCGCATAAGAAGCGACTTGGCGTCGATTGTCGAAGTGTCGGAAGAGCCCTTCCGACCAGAGGATGGCGGCGAACTCCGGCCCGATGCCCTTGATATCGAGCAACATCGCCGCCGGCGCTGGCGCTGCGACTTGTTGCGCGGCAAGCAGCGCATCCCGCTCAGCTTCCACCGCCTTGATCTGCTCGAGCAACAGTTCCAACCGATCGAGTTCACGGCAAATCTGCGCCTTCAGGTGATGCGGCAATAGGCGACCATCGCCGGTCTGGAGCGTATCCAGCCGTTGTCGCCGGTCGCGGCGCAGCGGCTCGTAGCCGGATATCCCCTGTGAGAACAGCAGCCCCTTGACGCGATTGACGTGCCGGACCCGCTCGACGATCAGCACCTTGCGCTCGCGGCAGAGGCGGCGGCGGTCCTCTTCCTCGGGAGTCGGTGCCTTGATCATCGCGCAGACCCGAGGTTCACCCCGCTTGTACGCCAGCAGCGCGCGAACCAGCACTTCGCCGTCAATCCCGTCAGTCTTCGCACGCCGGCGCCGACGGGATGTCGCGATCGAGGCCGGATCCACGACGTGGCTTTCGATCCCTTCATTCTGCAGCGCGCGATCGATCCAGAATCCGTCGAGGCCAGCCTCCTGAATGACGACGAACGGGAAGACCTTCCCCGTCCTCGCCCGCGCTTTCTCGCGAAGTCGCGCAAAGCACTCCAGTAGTCCGGCCACATTGCCACCACGCACCACTTGCTTCGACATCTTCTCTCCGCCGCCTGGCGACAGCGACGTGATCAGCCATGTCGATCGACTGAGTTCCAACGAGACAAAAATCGCGCCAAGATCAGTACGGATCGCAGTCGGTGCTTCGGGTCGGTCAGCTACGGTTTGCATGGTCGCCTCCAGAGTGGGTGGTAGCAACCTCACTTTGCCAAAGTGCCGGTCGCTGTCCACCTCCCCATGGGATCTTGAAGCAAGCTCGTCAGCCCGACCGCGGCGGTTGGGTGAAGATCGATGACTGTCGGTGCAGACAAGCTTTTCGGCACTTCATGAACCTGCTCAACAGAGCAGTCTATGGAGCTGCTTTTCGTCGTCACTCCAAACGTCTTCGAGTATTGCCGGTCCTTGAAAAGGGCGAAGTCCGCGCCCGCGCACTACGTTCATGGGAGCATGGCACGTCCGGTCGATGGCATATTCATTGCGCGATTGAATTGCCCTCGTACTTCGACGGCATGGCCCTTGAAAACCTAATCCGCGACTGTTGGGCGAAGGTCGAGTGGGGTTATGGCCGCATTCTTGTCCGCGCCGGTGCGAACGCGGGTTGGATCAACTACATGCTGAAAGGGCGCCAGAAGTCAGAGTTCGATGGTTTCGTTGACTGCATAATTATAGAGTCTTTGCACAATCCAATTGCTGACGCGTAGACGTTCTTTTGGAAACGGGACTCTTCATAGACAAAGCCTAAGCAAGGGCGATTGGTTAGCGGTCGCCTTGTTTCCCTGTTATTGCTTCCCTCCGCGCGCGCTCGCGAGCCCGCGCGCGCCGACGTGACCCCCTAGCTGAGCGGCCGGGCCGGCGGTTGTTCTATTTGCGCAAGGCGCCGGCGGCGCTCGGCCTCGATTCAATGGATAAAGTCCGGCCGGAAAGTGGGAGCGCGCACACGCCGCTAGCCCCCTCCGCGCGCGCTCGCGAGCCCGCGCGCGCCGACGTGACCCCCTA
>QHXE01000744.1 GCA_003222835.1 Acidobacteriota bacterium
AGAAGGCGCCGCAGGCGGATTCTGATGGCGGGCACCACGGGCGGCGGAGCGATTGATAAGAATTGTTAGCGACGCAACTAACAACAGACCAAGCACTGTAAGTTTTAGGATTGTTTGCTTCATAGGAACTACTGGCTGCCTCCAAAAGGAATTGTGGCTCAAAGCATGAACGCCAAGATAGATGAATGGCTTCAAAAGCGCAAAGCAAAACGCCCGGGATTAAGCCGGGCGTTTGTCGTGTCAGTACCGCGAGCGGTAGCGACCGGATCCACTATTCAGGTTTCGTTTCGATTAGACCTAAGTTTCTATTTGCCGCGCGGTGGGGTCGGTCGCTACCGCTCGCGGTTCTGTAACTCGCGCGCGTGGTTAGCTTTTGTCTTCATCAAGCTGTCCAGCGATTGATAAATCTGCAAATAGATCTGCGTCTCGCGGGGAATCAAGGTGCGCCAACCCGCGCCGGCGCGGCGAATGTAACCCGGCAGCTTCGCGGCGTTTGAATTGTAGGCGGCGGCCATCAATTCAGGAGGCGTGGCTTGTTTCGCCGTGATCGCCGCTTGCACATCTTCATTCGCCAGCAGATCGTCCCAGGTGTCCTTCATATAAAGCAGCATCGCTTCGAGCGCATTGCCGTGATTGCGCATGCCGAGCACGAAATCAGGATTCAGTCCCACGCCTGGATGGCGTTGGCGCTCGAGCTGGTAAGCCCAGGGAATCATCTGAACCATGCCACCGGCGCCGGCCGAGCTGACTGAGTAGCGATAGGTGTCGAGTTGGTTCAGCGCGTAGAGTGAATAGATTTCTTCGAAGAGCGCGATGCGATTTTCGTTGCGGAAACGATCGTGATCTACGTGTTCGACGACGCAAAGGTGCTTAGCCACGTCGATTAGATTTGAAGCAATAGGCACGCCTCTTTCGCGCAAGCGCTTCGCCGCCAGATCAATCATCGAATTGACGTAAGTCTGGCCCGCCTTCAATACCTCCGGCGAAAGTAGCGCCGGATGTGCGGAAGTATAATAAGCCATCTCGCGAAACTGGCCGCGCCGCTCGATCGGGAATTCCACGACCAACGGTACCAACAATCGGTTCTTCTCATCAAAGACTGACACGGCAGTATTAACGCCATTCGCGCGCGCGATGCGAACCTGCACAGGCAAACCCAACGAGGTTGTGGCCGAAAACTCTGCGCCTCGTGTCAGGAACGTCTGTTTGGCGATCCGGATTAAATGAATGTGCGAAGTTTCCGGCAACAGGGCGGCGAGCGTGACGTAATCAATCGACGGCACGGGCATAGCGGTGGGCAACACGCGGACTTTCATCAAGCGTTCGGCTTCTTCAATGCGCATACGAATGCGCACCGGCGAAAGACGATGAGGAACAGCGACCGCTTCATCCTGCCTTGCTGAAGACTTCGATTCTTCCGATTGCTGTCTAGGCGATTCTTCAACGGGCTTTGCCGGGACTGCTAC
>QHXE01000745.1 GCA_003222835.1 Acidobacteriota bacterium
TGGCTCTCTTTCACTGAGTTCATGACCGTCGTCGTCAATGGCGCGACGCTAATCGCCATGCCTAGCCCCAGCACGACGACCGCAGGAAAAAATGTTGTCCAATAACTGCCGCCGACTCCGGGCCTCATGAAGAGCGCGAATCCGATTGCGGCTATGATGGGGCCAATCACCAGCGGCAGACGCGAACCATAGCGCTTGACCAATCCACCTGACCAACGTGAAAGCAAGAACATGATCAAAATGAACGGTAGCGACGATGCGCCCGCCGCCGTAGCCGAATAGCCCTGGACCTGAATTAGGTTGAGCGGCAGAAAGAAGAGCGTGCCCGCGAGCGCTGCATATAAAAAGAGCGTCAAAAGGTTCGCGCCGGTGAAATTCCGCGCCCGAAAAAGCCCGAGCGGCATCATTGGGTGACGCCGCCGCGCTTCGACGATGACGAACGCGATCAGAATGATCAGGCTGCTCGACAAAGCAGTGATTACAACCGGATTCTGAAGGCCCAGGCGCGATGATTCAATAAGGCCGTAAACGATCGCACCGAGACTGATAGTCGCCAGCGCGGCGCCCACCAGATCCAATTTTCCGGTTTCTTCCTCGTCGCGACTCTCAGGCACAAAACGAAAAACCAGCAGTAAGACAACGATCGCCAAAGGAAGATTCAGAAAGAAAACTGCGCGCCATGAGACATGTTCGATTAGCCATCCGCCCATCACCGGACCCAACGCGGTCGTGATCGCAGTTGAGCCCGACCAGGTTCCGATCGCCTGTCCACGTTCGTCTTCATGAAACGAAGCGCTGATGATCGCGAGACTTCCGGGAACCAATAGGGCGCCGCCGATGCCTTGCACTGCACGAGCCACGATCAGTTGCCCAACGTTCGGCGCTAACCCGCACCACATCGAGGCCAGGGCGAACAGCGCAACTCCAATTCCGTAAATTTTCTTGCGTCCAAAATGATCGCCAAGCGAACCACCGAGCAGAAGCAACGCCGCCAGAAACAGTGCATACGATTCAACTACCCACTGCACGTCGATCGCCGTGGCGTTGAGATTCGCTTGCAGAGCCGGCAGGGCAACGTTCACTACCGTGCCATCGATGAACGACATGCTCGAGCCGAGAATGGTCGCCGCCAGAATCCAACGCCCTTGCGCTTTGCCGCATGATGACGCAGATCTCTTCGCCGACATTACGCCTTCGTCGCACGGTGGTTTGAGCAGATTCATATGGTTAACGCGCCTTTGCTCAATTAACTATAGACTCTCGGACCGCGGCACTTCGAGAATCTGTCAGTCCCACAGAATACGGTCAAAAGGGCCCTGCTCGCTAGCACTTCAAAGTTGTAACCGTCGTCTTTGGGAATTCCTACGAGAACTTCTCGGGGAAGACGAATGTCTTGCGAGCAAGTTCGGAACTGAGCTTCTGATCGGAGTAATAGGACCCAAGTATGCTGGACTTCCAATCTAATAGGTCCGCGTTGCTTTCCGCAAAGTTGTCCCAGCCCCGTCCTTTTCCGTTGCGCTCCATCCGCTCGTTAATCAGGAAGACGTACGACCAGGTGATGGTCTCGTGATAGAGATTCACTTTTCCATTCGCGGTCGCAAAGCGTTTCAGGTTTTCAGAGAATCTGGCTAGTGTTTCGAGAACTGAATAGCGTTGCAGGTAGAGCCAGACGACTCTCACGTGCTCTCGATGATGAAAGCTCGCGGCCGGAAAAGCGCAAGTCTCGAACTGATTGATGAACTCTTCGTCTGACATGATGATCATTCATCTTTTGTTCATTTGCTCTTGTGTCTCGAGCTCTTCGATTTGGTCGGCGGCTGCGTTTCTTCGACCCTTTCCATCAGGCGATGGCTGGCGCTGGAATCAAGATCCAGTTTGTAGATTCGTTTCAGCTCGGTGATGCGCTGGCGCGTCTCGGCGCTGAACGGATGCCGGCCATCAAACGCGTGTAGGACGATTCCCTCCAGCAGATCGCCGAGCGTCATGTCGTGATATTCAGCCAGGCCTTTCAAGACCTTGAGCAGGCGTTTCTCAAGGCGAACCCCGGTTTGAACGCGCTCAATTAGTATCCTTGCGCCAGGTGTTACGGCTTTCCTCTCGGTAATTTTAGCCATGCGCGTTTGCTCTCTTTCTTTTGTTGTGCTGTACAATGGTACATAAGTACCATGACCCAAGTCAAATGCATTTCGCGCAAAGCCGCCAAGAAACGAAGGCCAGAAGTCGCAAAGCTAGATTAAGACACCAACAACCCGTGGCGCTTTCACGTTTTCCGGCATCGGTGTGATATGGTCTTGATTTTCGGCAAGTCTGTTTTATCAGGAGGACATCATGAACCGCGAAGACCAATTCATTCCGCACTTGATCGTCAATGACGGCATGGCTGCACTTAAATTCTATAAAGAAGTATTCGGCGCGGAAGAGGGACACAACATGATGGCGCCTGACGGCAAGCGGCTCATGCACGGCGAACTTGTGCTGAACGGACACAAATTCTTCGTCAGCGATGAATTCAGGCCCGAGGAAGGCGGCGCCTGCAAGACTCCGCAGACGCTCGGCGGCACCTCAGTGCGAATTACGCTTATGACCGACGATCCTGACGGCGTCGT
>QHXE01000724.1 GCA_003222835.1 Acidobacteriota bacterium
TTCGCTGAGACGAAAGAACTCGTCGCGGGCTTTTGGCTTTGGAAATGCGAATCTCTGGATGAAGCGACCCAATGGCTCAAGCGCGCGCCCTTCGAGGAAACTGAAGTCGAGATTCGCCAGGTGTTCGAGGCCGAAGACTTCGGCGCCGAGTTCACTCCTGAATTGAGGAAACAGGAAGCGCGAATACGCGAACAGATCGAAGCGAAGTAAACGCTCATAGCGGCCCTCGCAATTATTCTGATCTGCGCATAAATGTGGTCTAATGCGCTATCGAATCGAGGGCCGCTCATGCGATCAACGAACATAATTCTCGCCACTCTGATCATTCTTTCCATTTGGGTCCAAGCGCAAGGAATTCGAGCGCAAACAACTCAACAACACAAACGCCTCGTGATCGCCGCGAGTACCGTGCTCGATGGCAAGGGCCACGTACTGCACGACACGCGCATCGTGATCGAAGGATCGAAGATTGTCGCGATCGATCCAAAAGCTGGGCCCGTCGATTACGATCTTCGTGGAATGACGGTCCTTCCCGGCTGGATTGACGCGCACGTACACATCACCTGGAGCTTCGGCAAGGATGGAAAAAATGCGGGCCCGGGAGAGACCACGCAGGATGCGGCGTATCGAGCTGCCGCGAATGCGTGGGTCACGCTGATGGCCGGCTTTACGACGGTGCAAAGCGTGGGCTCGCCCAACGACGTTCCCCTGCGGGACGCGATCGCAAAAGGCTCGCTGCCCGGCCCGCGCATCCTGACGGCGAATCAGCCGCTGGCCGGACAAGGCGAGCGGAGCGGCACGCCTGATGAAATTCGCGCATTCATTCGCAAGCAAAAGGAAGCAGGCGCGGACTTGATCAAAATCTTCGCGGCGCAGAGCATCCGCCAAGGCGGTGGGATGTCACTTTCGCAAGACCAACTGAATGCCGCGTGCGATGAAGCAAAGAAGATCGGTCTGCGGGCACTCGTGCACGCTTACAAAGACGCGGTGCGCGCCGCGACCATCGCCGGCTGCACACAGATTGAGCACGGCACATTGGCCACTGATGACGATTTGAAGTTGATGGCCGCGAAAGGTACTTATCTGGACCCTCAGGCTGGTTTGGTGATTGAGAACTATCTGCTGAACAAGGAAAAATATCTCGGCACGCCTGGCTACACCGCTGAGGGTTTTGCCGCGATGGAAAAAATTCTACCGGTTAACCACGAGTTGGTGCGGCGCGCGTCGAAAATTCCAGGTCTCAAGATCGTTTTTGGCACGGACGCAGTCGCGGGCGCGCACGGACGCAATGCTGAAGAGTTCATCGATCGCGTCCGAGACGGCGGCGTAGATCCCATGACGGCTATGGTCTCTGCCAACTCGCTGGGCGCGGAAGCAATGGGTTTGTCCGATCAGATTGGCTCGATCGCGCCAGGTTTGCAGGCAGACATCATCGCACTTGATGGCGATCCTCTGAAGGACATCACTGCTGTGCGGCGCGTCGTGTTTGTGATGAAGGGCGGCGTGGTTTATAAGAACGTTCCGCGCGGTACAGTTCATTAATTAACGATTGGGAAAGGAAAAGCATGGCAGTCTACTCAGAAGTCATTGGCGCACAGCGGCAGGCAAAAACACGTGAACGCGAAGCTTAACGGATCCCAATTCACCATCCTGGCCTCCGAACTCGACAAGCCAATGGGTCAGGTCAGCGGCTTCTGGCTGACGTGGTACTACTTCGGCTATTCGCCTATTTACGGTAACTTCGTTGGGCTCGTGCAGATTGCGGGCGGTGTCTTGTTGATGTTTCGTAAGACGACTCTGATCGGGAGTTGTCTGCTGCTTCCGGTCGTCACCAACATTATTCTCATCGACGTATTCTATCGAATCGCAATAGACGCGCTCCTGGTTGCGCTGCTCATGGAATTTGCTCTGATAGGTATTCTCACATTTCACAAACGAGAGTTACTGGAAGTCTTCTGGTCGAAACAGAACAGCGTGTTTCCGGCTCAGCCATCGACGAAGTCGCGTGTGTTTGGAAAGTACGCCTTGCGCGCGCTGGTGATCGCAACGCCCGCGGTTTTCACCTATTGGGTCGCCAACTATAACAATCGCTTGCCGACGCCGATCGATGGGGCCTGGGAGGTAGTGTCGGCCGCCCCTCAGAATGCAGCGACCGGCGACGCTTTGGCAGATATTTTCTTTGAAAGAAACAGAGCATTTATGTGCGTCTTTAAGCGGCGAGATGGCTCATACGAACAGCATCACTTTGAAGTTGACACGAACAAGAAAACGCTGACGATTTGGGATCAGTGGTTACGAAAAGGGAACAAGATCTTCGATGGAACCTATGAGCTGTCCAGCAACGAACTAAGGCTCAGCGGAAAGTTTGTCAAGAGCACGGAAGAGACTAAACTCATCTTGAGAAGGCGGGAATGAGCATCGCAGCCCAGGTTGAAGTCACCCATAAGCGCGACCAGAGTAAGCGTCGCGAGCGTCTGTTCTATACCGGCATGGCAGTGGCGTTTGTGGTTACCGTCTTCGCCGGTTTTGCGCGAACATTTTATCTCAGACCTCATTTCCAAACTCAGCCGCTCATACCGCTTCTGGCGCTGCATGGGATCGTGTTCACTTCATGGATCGCGCTCTTGCTCACGCAGACCACTCTGGTTGCGACGAAGCGCACGCGCACGCACATGCGATTGGGTGTTGCCGGCGGCCTGCTTGCCAGTTTGATGATTGTAATCGGAACAGTTACGGCCATTGTGCGTGCCAAAGGTCCTTCTCCCGTACCTGGAGTCAATCCACTTTCGTTTCTAACAATTCCGCTCGGCGATATGTTGGTATTCGCTACTCTGGTTGGCGCGGCGTTCTATTTTCGCCGTCGAGCGGACACGCACAAGCGCCTGATGCTGCTCGCGACGATCGCGATTCTGCCCGCTGCTGTTGCACGCCTGCCCTTCGCTTTCATCCAGCAGTACGGGCCGCTCGCGTTCTTTGGCCTCAGCGATCTTTTTATTGTCCCATGCTTGATCTATGACATCGTCACGCGCGGGCGCCCGCACCGCGCCACGGTCTTAGGCGGCGCGCTCATCGTCACATCGCATCCGCTGCGCCTCGTAATCGGGAACACACACGCCTGGCTCGTCTTCGCGACCTGGCTAACGCACTGGAGTTGACAAACAAGTATCGGAAGAAATCTTCTGAACAGACACTGCCAATCTGAACTATCCTTGCTCCGAAGTCAGCGCTATGTTACAAATCGGCCTATGAGCGCAATGTTAGAAAGCAGTGAAGCAGCTATCCTCGATCGAGTATTTCAACCTGATGCGGGAAATTGGCCCAAAGCCGCGGCCGAGGCAATTCTTAGCATCAACTTTGGCAATACCGATTTAGACCGAATGATGTCGTTGCTCGAAAAAGCAAAGGCAGGGGAGCTTTCGACCTTGGAGGCCGAGATGCTGGAGAACTACCGTCATGTTGGTAAGTTGCTTGAGCTAATGAAGTCACGCGCGCGCCGTTCCCTGCTAACTTCCGCAGCTTGAGCAAATGGCCCGTCCCAGCCAAGCGCTGCAAGCCGAGGTCCGTCGTCGCGCGGGCGGGCGATGCGAGTATTGTTTATTCCCGGAAGCAGCGGCCGAATTACCCTTTCACCTAGACCACATCATCGCTCAGAAGCATCGGGGCCAGACAGAACCTGCGAACCTGGCGTGGGCGTGCTTTTCCTGCAACCTGCGGAAGGGACCGAACATCGCCGGAAGGGACCCAGAGAGTGACGAGCTAGCTCCCCTTTTTAATCCGCGTCTCGATAAGTGGTCACAGCATTTTGTTTGGGAAGGCGCGTGGCTCCGCGGAAAGACGCCCATTGGTCGCGCCACAGTCGCTGTCCTGGATATGAATCATCCGGACTCTATACTGGTGCGCGAGGCGCTCGGCGCTGAAAACATATTTAGGCAATAAAAATCTTGGCCCTGTCGATTTCGGTTCCCCTCGTTCGACTAATTAGGTAGAAGAAGTTACGGAGCCGAGAGCGGACCGGGTCCGCCAACCGGGCAGCCCGCTCAGGGTGGTGGAAATGACCAGTTTAGGTTTCGACTGAAGATTACAAAGGAGCAGACAATGGCAACAATTACGCAGAAAATAACGAATTTCTATGTCTCTGTTTTTAAGAACTCAAAAGTCCTGGGCGTTGTTCGATACGGAGACGTAGGGCCGGGGCCGAAGGGATCGGTCATGACTGTGGAATTCGAACTAGAGGGACTGAAGTTTGTCGGGTTAAATGGCGGTCCGCACTTCAAATTCACGGAAGCCGTATCGTTCGCTATCAGTTGTGAGACGCAGGAAGAAGTGGATTATTTTTGGCAGAAGCTCACGGCCGACGGCGGACAGGAAAGCCAGTGCGGTTGGCTCAAGGATAAATATGGCTTGTCGTGGCAAGTCGTCCCCAGTCGGGCA
>QHXE01000725.1 GCA_003222835.1 Acidobacteriota bacterium
GACTGATTGATCAGGTCGAGCTGGCGCAGGCCAAACACCAGCCACCAACCGGCCAGGGTAACTGTAAACACAACCCACAGCCCTACGAGGACGATGACAATCCAATTGCGCTTTCGTGCCATAAGAAACTCTTCTCCGTGTGGTGGATGCCTCTCTGCGCAACTCACCACCGAGAACCACGGAGCTACACAGAGTCTGCAACCGCTCTCAGAATCGCGTCATGCGCGTGTTCGAGCAACTCGGATGAATGAGCGAACGACATGAAATTCACCTCGTAGCCGCTAGGCGCCAGATAAACGCCTCCTGCCAGCGCACGATGAAAAATCTTCGCGAAGCCGGCCGCATGATGCGCAGGAATTTGGTCTATGCGCCGAATAGGTTCTTCGGTCCGCGCGTGCAACCAAAAGATCGAACCCGAGCGCGTTAATTGGAACGGCAAGTCGCGCTGTTTTAGATCTCCATTTAAGTCATCGCAAAATCGCGCGGTCTTCCATTCGAGTTTCTCGTAGACATTTTCTGTTTCGATTTTTTGCAGCGTCGCCAGGCCTGCACGCATGCCCACGGGATTCGCGCTCAACGTGCCGGCTTGATAAACCGGACCGGCGGGCGCGACCAGTTCCATCAAGTCCCTTCGACCGCCGTAACAAGCCACCGGAAAGCCGCCGCCAATCACTTTGCCATACGTCACCAGATCGGGACGCATGCCAAGCACTTCCGCCATGCCGCCGACCGCCACCCGAAATCCTGAAATCACTTCATCGAAGATCACCAAAGCGCCGTGCTCGCGGGCGATCCTAACCGTTTCTTCAATGAACTCTCGGCGCTGAATCAACAAACCATAGTTAGCCGGCAGCGGCTCGAGAATAACGGCGGCGATCTCCATTCCAGATTCGTTGAAGATTTTCCGAACGGCCTCTTCGTCATCCAGCGGTGCGACGAGAGTCTCACTCGCGACTTGTGATGAGACTCCGGCACTCGAGCTGGCTGCCACGCCCGCCAATCCACTGCCCGCTTTCACTAACAGCGAATCTGAGTGGCCGTGGTAACAACCTTCAAATTTCAGAATTCGATTTCGATTTGTGGCAGCGCGCGCCACCCGAAGCGCGCTCATCACAGCTTCCGTGCCGGAAGAGACGAATCGCAACATCTCAACCCAAGGCAATCGTGAAGTAATCCATTCGGCCAACTCAAGCGAATACGGCTCGCAGGCGCCAAAGCTCCAGGCCGTCTCGATTGCTTCTTCCACCGCTCCGCTGACATCCGGATCGCGATGACCTAACATCAAGGGACCAAAACTTTGACAGAAATCGATGTACTCACGCCCGTCGACTGAAGTTAACTTGGCGCCTTGCGCGCTGTGAAAGAAGATCGGCGTGCCGCCGACACTCTTGAATGCGCGCACTGGACTGTGCACGCCGCCGGGTGATACGCGGACGGCGCGCTCGAAGTATTTGCCTGAGAGATCGTCGGTATCAAGTGCTGCTTGTTGGGGAAACATCTTCAATTCCTTTAAAGATTCGTTTTCATCTTCCAATACCAAGTTGTTTTGCATACCTCGCGCCATACGAAATGACGAACTGCGCGCCCGCGCGTTTGAATACGTGCCACGTCTCCAGTAACGCTTCTTCGAACTTAATCAAACCTTGCTCGGCCAATAAGGCCATTCCGCCATACTCCCCGCTCACCTGATACGCGCCAACCTGACGGCCGGTTTGCTCATGAATCGGTCGAATCAAGTCTAGCGAAGTCATGCCGGGTTTGACCATCAGCAGGTCTGCGCCTTCTTCCGCGCAACGCCGGCTCGCGGCAATCGCGTCATTACTATTTCGCACGTCAAGCTGATAATGACGCCGATCGCCAAATTGCGGCGCCGAATCGGCAGCGTTGCGAAAAGGCCCGTAAAAGTTGCTGGCGAACTTAGTGCTGTAACTCATCACCGGCGCCAGATTGAAACCTTTCTCATCGAGCGCCGTGCGAATGCGAGCTACGCGTCCATCCATCATGTCACTGGGACTGATGCCGTCAGCGCCCGCCTCCGCAAAAGCGACGGCCGATTTCGCCAACTCGTCCAAGGTTTCTTCGAGTTTAATGCCTCTCTCGTCAAGCACGGCGCAATGCCCGTGCGTAGTGTAAGAGCAAAGACATGTATCGACCCAAAGGCACAGGCTGCTGCCGAACTGGCGGCGAATCTCAGAAATGGTTTTGTGAGTCGATTGATGATCAAAGCCGCGCGCTCTCTTTTCTGCCGGCACCGGAAAAAGCAGAAACTGCGTAACACCGTCGCTTAGATCTTTTTCAATCTGTCTCAATGCCGATGGGATATTATGACGGACGTTGCCGCGCAGTCCGGCAATCGCTTCCTCGCTTTGTAGTCCCTCGACGACGAAGAACGGTTGAATCAATTGCGCGCGGTTGAATTCAGTCTCCGCGCACAGATCGCGCAGATGCTGCGAAGCCCTCAGGCGCATTAGACGCTTCATTATTGCGACGTCTCCTCCAGCAGCGTGTCAGAACCGCGAGCGGTAGCGACGGGAAGATTTATCATTTCTCATTTTCCATTTACCATTGGCCATTTGGAGAATTCATTTGTCATCGCACCATGTCAAACAATGAGCAAATGAAAAATGACAAATGGAAAATGACAAATGATTCTCTCTACGACGCGTTGCGTATTACCCGGTCCACAAAAGTGAGTCATTTCTTTAAGCCACGGATTCAGCGACAAAGCATGTTCGAAACTCGATCCACTCTTCCAGAAGAAATACTTCTTGCCCCGCAAGTCAACGCTATCGTCCTTGGTTGTCAGCCGATATGTCGCCAGAATCGGCATCGAGCCGTCAGCATATCCCTGCTCGTGCGTGAGCTTGAGCCAACTTAACTCCGAATCGTTGAGCGTCTCAATGTTCGGCTCTTCCTGTTCACCCAGGCTTTCAGCGCAGCCATTTACCCAAATGCCGCGACGAGCCAGACGCTTCCACGTTTCAATTCCGCTGGCCCAGACGATCTGTGCCGATTCGACAGACCAATCATTCGGCAAGGCATCCGCTTTCGCAATCCACAGTGCGGCCGGTCGATCAGAACTCCCTCTCCCTTTGCGAGAGGGCTGGGGAGAGGGAGTTACGCGCGGCGGCGACACTGACGCCCTCACCCTTGTCCTCTCCCAAAAGGAGAGGGATGAAACCTCTAGTGAAATCGGCTCACGATCAAACCAATCAGCCTCCGACGATCTTAGCGGCCACAATTGTGCTCTCGGAATTTTTGGCGGGCGGGCCTTTGCGGTATTGAGCGAGCAGCCATCGAGCACTTGGCCATCATCGGTAACGCCACGCAGGAAAGTAATTTCGCCAAACGGCCTACGCAAAACGCTGACGCCAATCTTCTGATGACAGCCACCGCCGTAACTCGCGAGAACCTCGCGCTCGCGAGCTACCACAGCCAACGTTTCGGCGCAATTGATAGCCGCCAACAAATCACGCAAATCTTCACGCCGTTGATGAATCTCAATTGCCAGCGCTCCCTGTGCAGGCGCCGATGGATTCGCGCGCAAAGGCAGGACGATGAAGCGGCATCGTGATAAAGCTTCGCGCAACTCGCTTTGAGTCGCCGCAAATTCTTCCTGTTTCGCTTCGAGCAGGCGATCAAGCGCGGCTTTGGCGACGATTAATCCATCAACGTCCGACTGAAAAAGTTTCCGCACGCGCGTGGGCACGTTGCCGCGCACATTGACGAAGTTCGGCTCGCGCAGCTTTGCCGGCAACGCCTCGCGCAAAAAAGAATCCAGATTGTAGGCGCGTCTCGGCGATGAAGTGAGAATCGAGATGACGCCGGTACACTCGACTTCTGCCCATCGATCTTTACGGACGAGCAGAAGATCACGCGCGTCGGCTCGTGGCAGCGTGGCGGCAATCTCGGTTTCGGGATCGTTTTCGATCGCCAGATCCTTCCATGAGTGCACGACCAGGTCGAACTCGCCGCGCAGCAGACCCTCGCGAAAATCCCGCGTGAAGACTCCCTTCTCCGGCATCTGCCAGAGCGGATCGTTTTGGTTCTTGTCTCCCAGGGATTCGCGGAAAGAATAATCGATCTCGAGCTGCGGGTCTGCAGCTTGCAGCGCTTTGCCAACCTGTAATGCCT
>QHXE01000374.1 GCA_003222835.1 Acidobacteriota bacterium
AACGATTGGCTAGAGCAAACGCGATACGCTCGTAGAACTGTGCAAAAGAAAAATTAGTAGCTAGCAGAATTCCCGTCGCAGCAATCGCTGCCAACAGAATCGTTGCACCGATGGTATTGAGCCAGCCGGCCAGCCCGCTGGCTATGACTGCGCCGGCCAAACCGCCGGCGTTGAAGCTGGCATCGATGAATGGTCGAATCCTGGCGAGCGTTAACAGCGCGGAAGCTGAGAGGAGAAGCAGCAGCAGCCCGGCGGCTCTCGAAAGCGGAGCTTTGATGCGGCGGGAACGGAAGCGGCGCCACGCCGTAGCCAGCAACAAAAGGGGAAGTAAATAAGCAGCGAGACCAATTGCCTGAAAGAGCACCGTGGCGACGTTAGCGCCGACAGCGCCAATCCAATTGTGCGTCGCTGTTTCTCCCGCGGCATTCCACGAAGGATCGTTCGGGTTATAAGAAGCGAGGCAGAGACCCAACAGCAACGCCAACGCAATCATGCCAATCGCGATGATTTCGTTAAGACGCGTGTTCCTCGGCGCCGAGGTCATTTCAATTTCAGTTGGAATGGTAGCCATCTCGCTCGATAACCTTGTCATGCGGACATCATGGCGCGCGCCTTGTTGTTTAGGCGCGGGCTATTGCCGCTCAGTCGCGCGATAGCCCGACTCTAAACGTGCAATACTACGTTGCCTGTTTTGAAAGCAGATACTCCTTAATGAAATCATCGATATCTCCATCGAGCACTGAATCGACGTCGCCGCGTTCCAGTTTTGTGCGCGCGTCTTTCACGAGACGATATGGAGCCAGCACGTAGTTGCGGATCTGCGATCCGAAGCTAATCTCCTGTTTGCCGGCTTCCAGTTCCTTCGTCTCCGCGCGACGTTTCTCTAACTCCAACTCGTAAAGACGCGAACGCAAGACGTGCATTGCCACGGCCCGGTTCTGATGTTGCGAACGCTGGTTCTGGCACGAGACCACGATGCCCGTTGGCAGATGTGTGATGCGCACCGCCGAATCCGTCGTGTTAATGTGCTGTCCGCCCGCGCCGGTCGAACGATAGGTGTCTACGCGCAAATCTTTTTCGTTGATCTCGACCTCGATGTCTTCGTCTACTTCCGGATAGACAAAAAGCGACGCGAACGACGTATGCCGTCGAGCGTTCTGATCGAACGGCGAGATACGCACTAGGCGATGCACGCCCGCTTCCGCCGACAATAACCCGTACGCGTATTCGCCTTCGACTTTGAATGTCACGCTCTTAATGCCCGCTTCTTCACCGGGCTGGTAGTCGATAATCTCAGTCCTGAACCCGCGTCGCTCGGTCCATTTCAGATACATGCGCAGAAGCATCTCGGCCCAATCCTGCGATTCAGTTCCGCCCGCGCCGGGATGAATTGTGCAGATGGCGTTGCGCGCATCGTTCTCGCCCGCAAGCAACATCTCAGTCTCGGCTTCGCCTAATTCCTGCTCAAGGTGCTTCAGTAACTCGCGCAGCTCTGGCAACGAGCTTTCATCTTCTTCGACAAATTCAAAGAGCACGCCGGCGTCGGAAATCTCAATTTCGATTTGTTCTTGCCGCTTTACTATTCGTTCCAGCCGGCTGCGTTGTTGTAAAAGCTTCTGCGCCGCTTCCTGGTCAGCCCAGAAATCAGGCGCCGCCGCCTGCGTTTCGATCCGCGCTAATTCGGCGCGCTTTGCCGGCACATCAAAGAAACCTCCCGAGTTGGGTCACGCGCTTTTGCAAATCCTCGTAAGAAGTCTTCAGATCCTGAATTGAGATTGTCTCGATCATTTATTAACCTCGTCTCTTAAATTGTGTTCCCAATTTTGCGTTTGGTCATGAAGGTCGCGGAAACAAACCCCAAAGTAATCAAAGCGCATCCGTAAGCGAATAGGTCACCATATCTAGTGTAAAAAGTTTCGCCGTTCTTTGGATTTTCAAGCAACCACTTTCGAACCTCCGGCTGGAAGCCCGCTGTCATATCAGAAACCTGGCCATCCGATCTAATAAACGCGCTTATGCCGCTATTCGTCACTCTGATCAAGGGCCGATCGTTTTCAACCGCGCGAAAAATCGCGTTTGAGAGATGCTGTCGCATCACCGGCGTCGGTCCGAGATAACCGTCGTTCGAAATATTGATCAGCACATCAGCTCCTTCATTAGCGAAGGCGCGCGCGATCGACGGATGCGCTGCCTCGATACAAATAAAAACCCCGGCGCGCAAGTCGCCGAGGGGCATCAGCGTGTACGAGCTGCCGGGCGTAAATTCGCCGACTATTGCACGTACCGAACTCGCGCCCGGTAGCCAGCGGGGCAGCGGCACGTATTCGCCAAACGGCATCAGGCGGATTTTATCATACTGTGCGACGATTGCACCCTCTTGATTCACTAGAATCGCGGAATTGTAGTCACCACCGCTGGTCGCGGGTTCGAGCGAGTTCAAGAGAACGGACGTGTGATTATTTCGGGTGAAGTTAGCCACGACTTCCTTGAGATGCGGATCGCGCGTGTAGCTGAAGTTCATCGGGGACTCAGGCCAGATGACAAGCCGCCACCCGCCGAACCCGTAAGGCGTGTTAGCTAAGCCTTGCATCCCAAGCTCAAGGTGTCGATTCAAGAGTTGGTTCATCGTTTGCGGATCGTCAGCGCCTTCCATCGGAACATTTGGTTGGATTCCCACCACCGTCCCAAGCGTGTTGCCTGTGAGAGGGCTACGGCCTTGAACAAAAGCGGCGGCGGTGAAAATCGCTGCGGAGATTAGAATTCCAAATGAAAAGAAGATTGCGAACATCGTCCGACGAAGGAATATGAACGCGAGCGCAACGTTCGTCGTGAGTATCAGAAAACTTATCGCGTAGACTCCGCCCCACCGCGCTGGTTGAATCAACATCGGATGGAATGCTTGTGAGTAGCCGAGGGCGTTCCATACTTGTCCGCTGACCGTGTATCGAGCCCACTCGAGCGGGGGCCAACTGAGCGGCGCGACGAAAAGAGCCGCAGAACCAAAACGCGAGACTAATCGAGTCAGCACGGCACTAAACAGGCCGGGGAAAATGGCCACCAATGCGACTGGCAGGATCAGGAGCGGATAAGCCAACCAAGCCGCGATGTGCGCGTAGTGGATCATAGGAAAGGTGAGCCACCAGCAGGTGCCGTAGAAGAAAATGACTCCCCATAACCAGCCCAATAGAAAAGCCCGTGACTCTTTCGATGATTGAGCAATGACAACCAGCAGTGGAACCAATCCGACCCACGCGAGCGGCCATAAATCACAATCTGGGAACGAGAGAATTGTGAGCAGCGCTGAACTGCTGACCAGCGAGACTTCAGCGAGTGGGGGAGCGTGGGCGCGGCTGGACATTTCGATTGGTGGCTTGGGATTGAACGCTCCGACTGCGGCCACTTCCTGCATGGCCGGAGTTTAGCAGATGAAGCTACAGGCCTTCAGCTTTCCATTACGATGGCCGACGAACTTCGTCGAAGATCGAATTCTGGAAGGCGCCTCGCAAGCTATGAATAAAGATCAGAATTTTTTGGAAATGGGGAAGAAGAGAACGACTACGACATTGAATTCGCGCTCCGACGACAAAAAGCGTCACTGTCAAAGTGACAAAATCCGTCGTTCTGACTGAGTGAGTGACCGATGGAACGCACTGCTCGGTCATACCGTTGGCTATTAGCATTCTGACTACAAGGCTAACCAGTTTTCAGCGACTCGGCTAGCTTCACACACGATTTAGCGGTATTTGGATTGAAGATGCCCTAAATGCGGGAGAACCCGGTCATTTCTGACCGGGTTCCAATTCGGGGGGATTTAACTGAAGGATCGCTCGGCGGGCGGCTGGCGCAGCGGCTTGCAGCGCTCAGAGAAGTGATGGCGGCGGGGGCACGTTTCATTTCGTGCTAGCCGTCCTCGTCTTCAGCACTTCCCGTGCCACGAGCCAAGAGAATTTCGGATTGCGAAATGCGGATTGCGGATTTGAATTGAAAAGCATATTGCCTACTGGTTGTTCGGTCACGTCGGATTAGAGATTTTGATCGGCTGGTTTTCTACAAATCCCCAATTCGCAATTCGCAATCCGAAATCGCTTCAGGGTCTTCCCATCGTCACTTGACGCTGAAGCGCTATTGCTTCCGGATTGTTTGGATCGATGTTCATTGCGCTCGCTGCGTACTTTCTGGCTTCGCCGAGATCCCCGCGTTCCAGAAAAATTCGACCAAGCAGAATATGGGCGTCGAGTACTCTCGCGTCCCAGAAAATCGCCGTCTTCAAGGAGGCGATGGCGGTTTCCTGCTCGCCCTGCCTCTGCTTAATTCGGCCCCGCATCAGAAAACCTTCGGCATTCGTCGGTTCTATTACAAAGAGCTTTGGAATCTCGACAAGTGCCTCATCATCTCGGCCTTTGTTGTATAGATCACGAATCTTGTTGAGCAATTCTTGCGCGCTGTTAGCATTGGCTTCGTCAATTTGCTTGCGGCGGCTCAAATCCGAGATGTCAACCTGGTTCAGAACATCGCGCGACCGCAAGCTGAGATTCGAAACCGATTGCGATTTCTCCCATTCGGTTTGCCATTTCGCATAGCTTAGCAGGTTTTTTCGAGCCAGATTGTCCGCCGCGTTTGCAGCATCAGCATGGCTTGCTCGCTCCTGCGCTTTCGCGAGTAAGAAGTAGGCGGAACCATCCTTTGGGTCCGCGCTAATGACTTTCTCAAGTTTCTCTGCCGCCGCAGAGTATTTCTCGTTGAGAAAGAGCGCGTAAGCATAGTTGAAGAGCACGGTAGTGTCTTCGGGTGAGGAGTCAACGGCGCGCGACAACAGAGTGACGGCTTGAGCCAGCAGGCGCGTGCGTTCTTCAGGTTTCTTTTCCTCACGCGCCGCCTCTACCGACACGGCCCCGGCGTTGTTGTAGACCCCGACCAGCGGCATCACCTTTTCATCAGCCAAGGGAACAAATGTGGCGAGAGCGCGTTGAATATCGCCGGTCTTCCAGTAGGCGAGGCCCGCATAGAATTGCGCTTCACCATAATGCGGTTCCGTTTTCTGCAACATCGTGAAGTGATCGATCGCTTCTTTCCATTGCGACCGCAGCATATAGAAGCGCCCCAACTCAAACGCTGCCTGCGAATAGACCCCGCGGTCATTCTCTTTCGCAAAGAGCCGCATCGCGTTTTTTAGAAAAATTTCGCGGGTGGGATCGGTCTCTTGAGTTTGCACGCCTTTCATGAAGGCTTCGAAGGCCTGGGGCGGTACCTTCGTCGCTTCCTGCACTAACTGATTTCGCGAAAACGAAAGTGCCCGGTCGCGCTGATAGAGAATTTGATAAGCCAGTTCGCCGTGCACGTGCTGAATATTAGTCAGAACGTCGCCGAAGTCATAAACGCGGGGCGCCCACCCGCTGTCGAACATATCGCCGGCCATGCGACCCTCGTTGACCCGGATCACGCGCGCTTCACCGGTGATGCTCGCCACCGACCGATCGGCCTGAGGTTTTGACTTGTCATCCGGAACTGGAGCTAGCGTGACGTTATAAGTTCCGATGACGATCATCGAAGCCTTGAGTTCACGCGCAATCTTGATCGACGTCGCCCGCGAAGGGATAACTGTCAGCGGCAGGCGCAGTCTTTGGTAAGCCACGGCACGTTCATCGCCGGTGACTACGATCAGACCCGGCTTGTTAAGGAGAGCCGAAAGCGAATCAGCGAAACTCTCGCCGACCCAGTTGTACTCGGGATGATTGGAGACATTCTCGAAGGGAAGCACAAGCACGATGTCAGCCGCGGAAGACGACTGGGCCGTTGCCCTCAGTGGTGCTAGAAATGAAGCAAGAGCCAGCGCTGCCGCCACAAAACCGACCGATATCTTCTTATAGTTCATAACTAAATCCTTATAAAAATGGCCGTAAATCTACCGAAAGCCTTCGATGCGTCTATGATAACAGCGGTTGGACGTAAATCTGTAGCATAGACCTTTGTCTATGATCTCCCGGGCTCGAAAATGAAGAAGTCACGGACTGAAGTCTAGGCTACTACGGCGTCGCTTGAGTGACCACCAACTGATTGTCCACGCTAATAACGCCTTTCACTGATCGCACAGCTCGTTCAATTCGTTGTTTCATATCCGGCGAGTGTACTGAACCAACCAGCGTCACTTTGCCGTTTTCAACCAGCGTGCTCACGTCGAGCTGCGACTGCACCGGGTCCGACGTGAGTATCTTCTCGATCTGAGACTGAATATATGCGTCGTCCGGCATCGCGACCGTAGTTTCAAGTGTGGATTCGGGCGATTGACGCGCTGATGGCGAAGGGTTTGATTGAGGCGAAGACATTGGCGTCGGTGACTGCTTCGGTGAGGGCTGTATCACGGCCGGACCTTCCGGAATCACTTGCTGCGGCACGACGGTGGAGTTCATCGGATCGTAGGGCCGACTGGTCAAAAATAAAGCGATGAACGTAGCCAGGGCCGCAGCGGCAATCACGCTGATTGCGACCAGTCCTTCTCGCGTTCGAGACCCGGGTTGCCGGCCAGTAGATCTTCTCGCTGTGCCCACGTGCCGAGAGCCCGGCGCCTCGACGACGATGCGATTTCTGGATTGTCTTGGATAGTTCGCCACGCTCAGCTCGATTGGCCACCGGAGATCAAAACAATGAATCGCCTGGGCCGAGCCAATTATACGAGATAAACGTCGGTATCATTCAATCTGCAAGGCTGTCTTTGCCGTCGTTCTTTACCATGACGCTTGGTGGAACAGAAATCAAATTACAGCGTCTAAACGATCAAGTGCTCGCAAGAGTTTATGAGGCATTTCAGCTGTCCATTAGCCAACGTATCGGTTGCCGCGCCTTGCTTGTTGAGCCTTTTCTATTCTTGTTTTCCTTCTTCTGATATCCTCCGCAAGCCAATGCCTATTTCTCGTTCTACTTGATGGCGCGTTTGATTACCGCGCTTGATTGCAAATTAGTTTGGAGGTCGGTCGGCAATGTTACGCATAATCAACTTTCTTTTCGCGACTGCTGTTTGCCTTGTCAGCCTGGCAACTGCAATCGCCCAGACTTCAGAACAGACCACGACGGCGGGCGATCGCCAGTCCGTCAACATTACCGTCTACAGTTCTAATCTCGGCCTGGTTCGCGAAACGCGGAGGTTGACTCTCCCATCGGGCCGAATTGCTTTGAGATTCGCTGATGTTACAGCGCAGATTCGGCCCGAGACGGTCCACCTCGGCTCGCTGACGACGCCCGCGTCTTTGCGAATCCTCGAGCAGAATTACCAATACGACTTGCTGAACCCGGCAAAGCTGCTCGATAAGTTTGTGGGAAAGCAAATTACGCTCGTGCTGCGTCATTATCAGAACAAGACCGAGACGTTCGAGCCGGTTCAGGCAACTCTGTTGTCGAACAATGGCGGACAGGTGTGGCGCATCAACGGGCAGATCGTAATCAACCCTTCGAACATCGCCGAGATGCGCTTTCCGGATTTGCCGAAGAATCTTGTGGCGACGCCGACGCTTGTTTGGGACATCGAGAATCGCGAAACGGGATCGCAAACCGTCGAGGCCAGTTACCTTACCGCCGGCATGAACTGGCGCGCGGATTACGTCCTGCTGGTTAACTCCGACGACACAAAAGGCGATTTACAGGGTTGGGTAACGTTGACGAATTCGAGCGGCGCAACGTTTGAAGATGCACATTTGCAATTGGTCGCCGGCGATGTGAATCGGGTTTCCGAGGAACGAAACGCGGCTGTGGCTGGCGTGATGATGAAGAACGCACGAATTGATGAAGCGCAGTTTCAAGAGCAGGGCTTCTTCGAATATCACCTGTACACATTGCAACGCCCGACGAGCATTCGCGATAACGAGACGAAACAGGTTTCTTTGCTCGAAGCCGCCGGCTTTGATGTGAAAAAAGAATTCGTGCTGAATGGCCAGCGTTACTACTACACCGGCTATAACAACCTCGGCCAACCGATCAAGGAAAAAGTCGGCGTGTATATGCAGTTCCGCAACTCACAGCAGAACAAACTCGGCATGCCTTTGCCCGCGGGGACGGTTCGCCTTTACAAGAAAGACGACAAAGGCAATCAGCAATTCATCGGCGAGGACCGCATCGATCACACACCAAAGGACGAGGACGTGCGCGCCAAAGTCGGCGATGCATTCGATATCGTCGCTGAACGAAAGCAAACCGATTACAAAGTGATTGCTCGGAATGTTTATGAGTACGCCTATGAAATCAAGATTCGCAATCACAAAGACGGCCCCGTTAACGTGATAGTGAACGAACCAATCGGCGGCGATTGGGAGATGGTTTCATCGAGCTTTGAAGCAAAGAAGACCGCCGCGTTCGCCGCGCAATTCAACGTACCAGTGGCGAAAGATGGCGAGGCGACGCTGTCTTATCGAGTCCGCGTTCGGTACTAAGTATTCGGCCGGGCGGCATCGCGTTGCTCGGAGTCCCGTTAGGGACGAAATCTTTATAGTACCGTTTCGATTATCATTCTTACTCCATCAGCAGCGACAACCTCGCTGCTGATGGAGGATTTGTTTTTCAGGCGTCTGCTGGCTATAAACATTTCACCACTACGTGGCTTAAGCATGGCGGCCTATGAGCAACTGTCGTCGTCCTATTTTGATGTGAAAGAAACCAGTATCCTTAGCCGTGGAGATTAATCACATGAAAACTCGAAGACAGGTTACGACACTGCTGATTGCGCTCTCTGCTGTTTCCTGTTTGATCGCAAA
>QHXE01000726.1 GCA_003222835.1 Acidobacteriota bacterium
AGCGTTGCCTTGACCGTCTGGGTCGCGCGCACGCTTCACAAGAACGGGCGCATCTTTCTGGTGGACGTTTTCCACGGCAACGAGCCACTGGCGGATTCGGTCAATCATCTGCTGGTAGTCGGTTTCTACCTCATTAACCTTGGTTATGTGAGCCTCGCGCTCAAGCTGGGCTACACGGTGGCAACGGCTCAGGAAGGCATCGAAGCCCTATCTGTAAAAGTCGGAACGGTGCTGCTGGTTCTAGGCGGGATGCACTTCTTCAATCTGTTCATCTTCAGCCGCATGCGCCGCCGCGCAACGATGCACAACGCGCCGCCGCCAGTTTATCCGGACGCTTTCACACCCGTGCAGGAGGTGTAGGTGATGACGACGCTGACACTGCTGTACGACCCTGCCTGCGGACTTTGTCGAAGAGTTCAGGGCTGGCTCGCCGAACAACCGAAATTAGTTGAACTCAAGATGATACCGATTAAGACAGAAGCGGCTCGGCGCCGTTACCCGCAATTGAATCACGAGCTGACTTCAGAGGACCTCACCGCCATTAGCGATCAGGGTGCGGTTTATTTTGGCCCGAAAGCCTGGCTGATGGTTTTGTGGACACTATGCCGATATCACGACTGGTCGTATCGACTGGCGTCGCCTGAGTTATTGCCGACCACGCGGCGAGTGGTCTCGCTAATCTCGCAGCATCGTTATCAGATCAGTCACGCCGCCGGCTTATCGAGGTGAATCGAATGAACTCTGAAAGAAAATCAATGCACACCAAGACTCCTAAGGGCGAGCAGACCCGCGCGCTGATCCTTAATACTGCCCTCGATTTGCTTCGCGAGCGCGGATATGAGCGGACGACAATGCGCGCTATTGCCAACAAGGCAGGCGTCTCGCTCGGCAATGCGTATCACTATTTCGGTTCCAAGGAGCATTTGATCCAGGCTTTCTATCATCGGCTGCATGAAGAACACCTGGCCGCGATACTGCCCGCGCTGGAAAAGGAATCGAGTTTGAAGGCGCGTCTGCTTTCCGTGATGCGCCTGAAGATCTCCTCGCTCGAGCCGCACCATGAATTTGCCGGCGTGCTTTTTAAGACAGCCGCGGACCCCCACAGTCCGCTTAATCCCTTCGCTGACGACTCCGCGCCGGTCCGTCGCGACAGCGTCAAGCTATTTGAAGAACTGGTGCGCGACACAAAGGCGCGCATCCCCGACGATCTCCGCGCGGAGTTGCCTTATCTGTTGTGGCTCTACCACATGGGGATCATTCTTTTCTGGATTCACGACTCTTCTCCAAAACGCACGCGCACGTATCGGCTGATCGATCAAACAGTCGATCTGCTGGACAAGTTGATTTCGTTGGCGAGTAATCCGCTCATGCGGCCGGTGCGCAAGCGGGCGTTGAGGTTGGTAAGCGAGTTACGTGAACTCTCTGTGTGACTCGGTGCTTCCTCTGTGCCTCTGTGGTGATCGCCTTGCGCAAGGGCATTCACCACAAAGACACAGAGATCGCACAGAGATTCACTGAGAAAGGGCTTTGACATGAAGATCGTAATTCCAGGTGGTTCAGGTCAGGTAGGAACAGTGCTCGCGCGTGCGTTTCACAAGCGCGGCGACGAAGTTGTTGTACTGAGCCGCAAGTCTATCAACGCAGCGTGGCGCGGCGTGCAATGGGATGGCGAGACGCTCGGTGATTGGGTCCCGGAGATCGAAGGAGCGGATGCGGTGATCAATCTCGCGGGACAGAGTGTCAATTGTCGTTACAACGATCAGAATCGTCGCCTCATTACAGATTCGCGCGTGAAGTCGACGAAGGTTATTGGTGACGCGATTGCACAAGCATGGAATCCGCCACGCGTTTGGC
>QHXE01000727.1 GCA_003222835.1 Acidobacteriota bacterium
AACGCCCTCCAATGCAAGATATTCGCATTGAATGGGGACCAGCACAGAATCACTGGCCACTAAAGCGTTGAGAGTGATCAGATCGAGGGTTGGCGGGCAATCCATAATGATGAAAGAGTAGCTCGAGCGAAGATGCTCGATGAGCTCTTTGAATCGATATTCGCGGTTCTCGGCGTTGGCAAGTTCTACAGCTCCTCCGGCGAGGTTCTTATCCGATGGAACGAGGTCCAAGCCCTCGACTTGGGTCTTGATGATGATTTTGCTTAGACTCTCACCGAGTGCCAGCGCGTGATATAGCGTCCGGCGCGAAGGGTCCTTCTGAAATCCCAAGCCTGTCGTGCTGTTTCCTTGCGGGTCGGAATCGATCAGAAGAGTCGGTCTTTCTGCTGCTGCAATCGAAGCGGAGAGATTAATTGCCGTTGTTGTCTTACCTACGCCGCCCTTCTGATTGGCCACAGCGATTACGCGCGCCAAATCGTCTCCTTACAGTGGGCCTGCTTTTGGTGCGGCAATTTAACAGAGCTCGCTCTATTGTGCAAGATGTTTCACCTTGGACATTCTTGCGCTAGGCTGAGTCCACCGGCGTTCCCGTTCGAAATTGTTTCACGTGAAACATTTTTCGGGGGGCGCGACCCCTGCCGGGATTTTTCGTCGCAAAATTGTTTCATGTGAAACAATTTCGAACTAGCTCGACTTTGACAACTGGGCGTTGATTTTGCCGATTTTTGGCGGTTTCCAAGCGATAAGTGTACTCGTTTCAGTAGAGCCTTCCCTGCAAGTGGTTGTAGTGAAGACCCACCCCTTGATTGCCGCGATGAGCCCATGCACAATGGCGGCATGTTTCTGCGCGGCACGCTTCGCGTGAAGGATGGCAAGGAGCATCGCTACTGGAGCATTGTGGAGAACCGACGGGGTTCCTCGCGGCGTATCGTGCAGAGGCAAGTGCTCTACCTTGGGGAAATCAACGACAGCCAGAAAGCCGCCTGGTGCCGGTGCATCGAAGTTTTCGAAGAGCCTCAGGGCGAGTGGCGTCAGGTGGCACTTTTCCCAGAGGATCGGCAGGCCCCGGAATTGGCGCACGAAGTGGTGCATGTCCGTTTGAGTGAGCTCCAGGTGAAGCGTCCGCGTCAGTGGGGAGCGTGCTGGTTGAGCGGGGAATTATGGCAGCAACTGCAGCGAGACGATTTCTGGAGAGAGCGGCTGGGGGTGAGCCGCGAGGGAACCGACTGGCTCGACGTGCTCCAGACCTTGGTGAGTTATCGGTTGATCTCTCCGGGCAGCGAGTGGGCGTCTACACCGCGAGTGGTATCTGCATAGCGCCATGGCCGATTTGCTGGGCCGATCGGGAGAAGCCATGGAACTGCAGTCCTTGTCCCGCTGTCAGGACAAGCTGCTCGCGCACAAGACCCGACCTGACCAGCACCTATTTCGAGTGCGATCCGCCGGCGAGTGGGGAAGAGGCGCTTTGGCTACAGCCGGGACAAACGCCCAGACTGCGTGCAGGTCATCATCGCTCTGGTGGTGACGCCCGACGGCCTGCCGCTGGCTTATGAGGTGCCGGCGGGGAACACCAGTGAGAAGACCACGCGGAAGTCCTTTCTGCACAAGATCGAGAAGCAATAGGGACAAGCGCAGCGCATCTGGGCGATGGACAGAGGCATCCCCACCGAGGAACAGCTGAAAGAGATGCGCGAAGCCACCTCGCCGGTGGCGTATCTGGTGGGCACGCCGCGGGGTCGGCTGGGCAAACTGGAGAAGCAGTTTCTCGAACGGCCTTGGGGGCAGGTCAAAGAGTCTGTGGAAGTGAAGCTGCTGCCTCGAGAGGGAGAACTCTACATTTTGGCCCGCAGCGAGGGACGCCGGCAGAAGGAACGGGCCATCCGCCAGCGTCGGCTTAAACGTCTCTGGGCTAGGCTTCGGGAACTGCAAGGCCAGGAGCTAACACGCGACGAGTTGCTGCTCAAACTAGGAGCGGCCAAAGCCGACGCGGGCCGCGTCTATGGTCTGGTGGAAGTGCAAGTGCCGAAGCCGGAGCAGCCGGTCAACGCGGAGACGTTCGCCTTCCGGTTGCGCAAGGACAAGCTCCGGCAAGCCTTTCGCCGGGAAGGTCATTATCTGCTGCGCTCGAATCTACCCGAGGAAGACCCGGCCCGGCTGTGGCAACACTACGTTCAACTCACGGAGATCGAAGCCGTCTTTCGCGCTCTGAAGAGCGATCTGGCTATCCGCCCCATTCCTCACCAGAAGGACTCGCGCATTGAGGCCCATATCTTCGTATCGTTCTTGGCTTATCGTCTGTAGTCACGCTGAGGCAGCGCTTGCGAGCTCTGGCACCGGGCCTGACTCCTCGAGCCGTGCTGGAAAAGCTGTCCGCTATCCAAATGGTGGATGTACGGGTGCCGACGACCGATGGGCGGTTGCTGATTCTCCCGCGATACACGCAACCGGAGACGGATCACCCGATGCTTCTCCACGAATTGCACCTGCAGCTCCCGGCTCAGCCACCCCCGAGGATCCTCCAGCAGGAATTAGAGAGTGTTGTGGAAGGGGAAAACTTGTAGTGAAGACCTTTTGAAGTCTCGGACGTAGAATCAATAACATGCGGGAAAATTAAGGCCCAGTTGTCAAAGTCGGGCTAGCCCAAAGGTCTACCGCTTAGGACAGCTCGCCTACGAGATTCTGGAATCTTGACGGGACGCTCCCAATTCCAACCCTTTGCCCTGCTGGCCAGGAGCGTTGAGTCCTCAATGCCCAGCCATAGGATCACATGACCATCCGCCCGCAGTACCCATTTTGACCACCGTAATAGCCCTTTGGACGCTCCTAAAGCCCGTGAGCAGATGAAATCAAAAGAGTTGTGTGGCGCGTCGAAATCCTCATATCGACTGCGAATAACCTGCATTCCAGACAAGCGCAATGCTGCTTGGACCTCACGCAAAAATGCGCATTTCTTGGTATTGGGTTCTATCAGCGTGACGTGCAGATCGGGATGGGCAATTTTTAAGGGAATTCCGGGAAATCCCGCCCCACTACCAACGTCGGCGAGCCGACCACGCTCCATTAGATGTAATGAGCTGACAAACATGCTCTCTCCAAAATGCCGGGCCACAATTTCCGCATCCTCAGTAATCGATGTAAGTGAGATCGTTTGATTCCATTTTTTCAATAGTTCCAGATACTTCGCGATGGAAATCAATTGCAGCTTGGAAACCCCATGACCAACGAACGGGGAGAGCGTGCGGGCGATCTCATCGAGCGACAGACGTTCGTTTTCGTGGTCATTCGGCGACATAAAAATTCTAAAGAGCCCTGATCAAACCACCGATTGCGTTTGCACACAAGGACCGACTTCCACGCAAGAAGTTGACAGGGCGCGACTCCCGACATAATGTTGGCAACTCCTATGAATATCTTGGTTATTGGGAGTGGCGGTCGCGAGCACGCGCTAGTCTGGAAGCTGTGCCGGAGTAGTCTAGTCTCGAAGGTTTGGTGTGCCCCGGGCAATGGCGGCATTTCGCAGCAGGCAGAATGTATACCGGCTAATCTGGCCGATATCTCTGCCTTGGCCGACCTGGCGGAAAAGCTTCGGATTGATTTGACGGTTGTGGGTCCCGAGCAGCCGCTTGTGGACGGAATCGCTGACGAATTCGAGAGTCGGAATATGCGGATTATCGGGCCCTCGCGGAAGTGCGCTCAACTTGAAGGGAGCAAGATTTTTGCCAAGGAATTTCTCGAACGCCACAATATTCCTACGGCACAAGTGTACGGCATATTCACCTCGGGTACCGATGCGGCCAAGAGACTCGAGAACTTGAACTATCCCGTTGTCCTCAAAGCTGACGGCCTTTGCGGCGGAAAAGGGGTTTTAGTTTCTAGGTCTTACAGCGAGGCGGTCGACTTTGTGGACCGTCTTCTCCGAAAAAGAGAATTTGGTAGCGCCGGGGGCCGGTTATTGATTGAGGAGGCATTAGACGGCCGTGAACTCTCGTTC
>QHXE01000728.1 GCA_003222835.1 Acidobacteriota bacterium
CGGCACCAGATCATTGAAGAATGGCTCGGTCAGCCGGGATTGGATCGCTTGGGTCAAAAAGACTGGATGCGCGAGGTGGAATACGCCATTGCGCAATTGAAGCGCTCTTTTGTCGCTGATCATGTTGTTCTAGGCGGAGGCAATGCCCGATTTTTCGATGCGCTGCCGGAAGGCTTCGAGCGCGGCGATAATCGTAACGCTTTCCGCGGCGGCGCGCGACTTTGGGAGATGGATCCGCGCACGCGCCGCAAAAAATGGCGCGTCATGTAACCGCGGCCGCAGGAAATGCCAGGGAGGGGATTCGAACCCCTAAGGATTGCTCCACCAG
>QHXE01000729.1 GCA_003222835.1 Acidobacteriota bacterium
TCGAAAATACGGGATCAAATATGGCAACGTATGACCGATTCCTCCCGCCGTCGTCATCAATCCGCAAACGACTCCACGCAGCAGAGGTTTGCCGCGGCCGGTTAGGCTGCCATCGTCGGAAGCTGCCTCAGCGAACCCCATTGAAATTCCCGCTCCAACGCTGGCGGCGAGGCCGACCAGGAAGGCGGCGTGGCTGTTATGGGTCGCAAATGCGGCCGCAAAAACCGGCGCAAGGGTCGAGACCGAGCCATCCATTAGTCCCGCCAGTCCGGGCTGCACGATTTGCAGAACGAACAATCGTCGATGGGCTTTCTCTTCTTGCGCCTCAACTTCGGGAGTCAGGTATTCCTGTTGGAGATTGTCGGCCAGGGTCACATGCTTTCGCTCCGCCTCCGCCAAGTCTCCCAGTAGTTCCCGCGTTGACGCGTCACTGACTTTACTGGCAGCGCGCTCGTAGAAGCGTTGGGTTTCTGTCTCCATCACCTCGGCCTGATGCCGAACGGTTTTGATTCCCAGCGGCCGAATCATCCACACTGGTTTGCGATGCACGAACCCTTTTACGTCTTCTCGACGGATTAGCGGGATGTGTTCTCCAAAGCGGCGACGGTATTCCTCAATCAGTTCGCGGCGATGCTCATCCTCTTCCGCCTCCATCTCCTTAAAGATCTGAGCGGTCGCGGGGTAATCGGTTTTCAATCCGGCGGCGAAATCTGCGTAAATGCGTGCATCCGTTTCCTCGGAAGAAATTGCCAACGCTAAAATTTCCTGTTCCGAAAGATCTTTGAAATTCTTAGCCACGGCATTTTCTCTTACCCGAATGTTATTTTTTGCTCAACGCAGAATCGGCGTTGCGGAAGGAGCGGCAGTCGCCGAAGAAGTAGGTATTGCGGAAGGAACGTCGGCGGTCGTGGAAGAGGCGGGCGTCACGGAAGGTGATGCGGAAGGAGCGGGCGTGGCGGCGACGCGGACTGTTGTTCCGGTAGTAAGAGAGTCCGATGGGTTGACGATTACCTTGTCGG
>QHXE01000730.1 GCA_003222835.1 Acidobacteriota bacterium
CTATCCATTCAACCGAAACGGCGCGACAAACGAAAAGTTCGAAATTCGAGAAGAATAGTCAGGCCTCCGATAACTGTGGCACTACCGAGTACCAGGACGAACGAGAAAGGACTAACGACAATCGCCCAATTTATACAGCCAGCGCCGGCCTGACTACACATATAAATCCTCTCCAGAATGAAATTCATCCGTTCGGAGAAATTTTTTAAGCAGGAGACGAATTCAAATCAGACCAGTGTCCCGAGCTTTAAGCGCCGCCTGCGTCCGATCACGCACTCCCAGCTTGCCGAGGATGTTGGTGACGTGATTCTTCACTGTGCCTTCGGCAAGGAAGAGCGTGCCGGCGATCTCGCGATTGCTCGCGCCGTCCGCAATCAGACTTAGGATCTCAAGTTCGCGATCAGAAAGAGGCTCGACCAAAGCGCGGGAGTTCATCGCCGGTTTGCTGGTCAAGCGAGCAAACTCTGCCACCACTTTCGCGGCCACCGAAGGCTGAAGAAACGACTCGCCGCGCGCGGCTAAGCGAATGGCTTCGCCCAATTTTTCTGATGGCGCGTCCTTCAACAAATAACCGATTGCGCCGGCCCTCAGACCGTCGAAGACCATTTCGTCGTCGTCGAATGTGGTCAAAACAATTACGTGGCAATCAGGTAGGTCTTGATGCAAGCGACGCGTAGCCGCGACGCCGTCAAGCACCGGCATTTGTAAATCCATCAATACGACTGAAGGCAGAAGCTTACGAGCGAGGCTGAGCGCTTCCTCGCCATTTCCCGCTTCGCCCACAATCTCAAAATCGGATTGCACAGAAAGTAAAGTCCGCAAGCCTTCGCGAAAAAGCGGCTGATCGTCAACGAGCAAGATCTTTATCGACTTCATCCCCGCAACTCCACTTCCAGGGTAAATCCTTTGCCGGCTTCCGTGCGAACGAAGACCTCTCCGCCCAATAACTGAACTCGTTCCCGCACCCCCAGTAAACCAAATCCGCCTTGAGAGTCAGCGCTACCCACGCCGTCATCCTGGACTTTCAATCGAATTGGACCGGCCGTTTCATAATCCAGCGTGAGATCAACATGCGAAGTCTCTGCGTGCTTGCCGACATTTGTCAGTGCCTCCTGGGCCGCGCGATAAAGCGTGAGCTCGGCCTGTGGAGTCAGCGGGTGAACCGCGCCCAGAATCGTTAACGTTGCCTGCATGCCGGCAGAGTTCCATTGTTCAATTAACCTGGCCAAAGCCTCCGGCAGCGGACGACTCTCGGTCGGAGAAGACCGCAAGGTCGCGACCGAGCGACGAATTTCTGCCAGTCCTTCCTGGGTTAGAGTCTGAGCCTTCTCCAGATGATCCAGCGCGCGAGATCGATCTTGCTCGAGGATCGCTTGTGCTGCGCCAATCTGTACATTGACGACAGTCAAATAGTGGCCGAGGCTGTCGTGTATCTCCCTAGCAAGCCGGTTGCGTTCTTTCGTGGTGGCTAACTCTTCGACTTGCGCCGCGTGGTCGCGAAGTTGCTGGTTCGCCGTTGCGAGTTCGGTGCGAGCCTCGCGCTCACTCGCCGCCACGCGAGTAAACACGACAACGAATACAATGCCAACGCCGTAAACGATAGCGATTGCGATAGCGTCAATCCACCTGCTCCTTAACAGCAACGGCATGACCAGGGTCAGGTAGATGAGCGCGCAGATCGGAATCATCAATTGCGTTGACAATAACAGGGCGCTCTGGCCGGCGAGAGGAAGCAGGATGAGCGATAGCTCTCCGGCGGAACCGCGCAGGAGAATAAGAGTGCCCGCCAACAACAGCTGCAAAAGAAAGTACGCAAGTCGCCAGAGTAGTGATTCAGAACGTCGAAAAACAGCGAAGCCGTACGTGCCCACTGCCAGGTACCCCGCCGCGACGCTTACCAGCGCAACGATCTCCCAAAACGGAAGAGACCGGCGCGAATAAATCAAAGCGGTCGTGGCCGAAGCGTATGAGGCACAAACGACCAATATGAAGGCAATGTTGCCACTGCTTAAGAACTTGAAACTATGACGAACCTTGGAGTTCATACGTTCGGAGCAGCGCGACGAATCGCGGAAACCATGTCAACTTTAATACAGCTTC
>QHXE01000375.1 GCA_003222835.1 Acidobacteriota bacterium
ACATCGACCCTTCCGTGATGAAGCCCGACCAAGTGGCGCACAATCGCGAGGCCCAGCCCCAGCCCTCCGTGTATCCGGGTGGTCGAGCCGTCTGCCTGACTAAAGCGATCAAAAATATAAGGCAAGAATTCGGGAGTAATACCGACGCCACTATCGATCACGGAAACCGTAACCCTAAAGTCTTGCTCCCTGACCTGAACCCTAACCTTTCCGCTTTGCGGCGTGAACTTGACCGCATTACTAAAAAGATTCCAGAAGATTTGCTGGAGGCGGTTTGCGTCGCCAAGCACGCCGCAATCGCGAGATTCAAGGTCAGTTTCAAATTGAATCTCTTTGGCTTCAAACGCGGGACGGACTGAATCGATGGCCGCTTCAATGACCGTTGCCAGATCCACCGCGCGAGGTTCTATTGCGATCTTGCCGCTGATGATGCGCGAGACATCAAGCAGGTCATCGATCAACTGAGACTGCACCCGCGCGTTGCGCTCGATCGTCTCGAGACCGCGGGCCAGATCCACCTCGCCGAGGTTGTTGGTACGCAGAAGGTGGCTCCAGCCAAGAATCGCGGACAAAGGCGTCCTCAACTCATGCGAAAGCGTCGCTAGAAATTCGTCTTTGGTGCGGTTTGCCAATTCGGCTTCGGCGCGCGCAGCCTGTTCACGAACGAGTAACTGGGCCCGCTCTTCTTCGGCTTGCTTGCGGACAGCCATCTCCGAGCGCAATTCAGCGGCATGACTCTCTGTCTCCGCGTAAAGTCGCGCGTTTTCGTAGGCCACAGATACTTGAGTGGTCAGCGTCGCCGCCAATCGCTCATCGGCTTCACTGAAATCGTCGGCGTCAGTCTTGTTAAGTAAATAAAACCAGCCTGAGACACCCCCTGCCGACAAAATGGGCGCGCCCAGAAATGACTGCATAGAATCGTACTCGATTTCATCTCCGAGCATCGATTCATCGGCTTCGCTTAGGCGAAGAGCGCGCCGTTCCACAATCACCAGATCCAAGGCGCGTTGCACAATGGCCGGAACCGCACTCAGCGAGACTGTCTCGGTCTGCTCGGTACAATGGAAGAAATGACGCGTTGACGTGGCGCCCGCATCGAGGACGCAGACGGCCGCCTCTTCAGCGCCAACTATTCCCCGGCTCGAGCGGCAGAACTTTGCCAAAACCTGCTCCGGATTGTGCTCGGCGGCCAGTTCGTGCCCCAGATCGATCAGCATATTGAGACGCGCTAGATTAGCATTCTCGAGTTCCAGGTTCTTTTCATGAAGAAGCTGTGCCTGGCGCTTAATCTCTCGGGTCTTCTTAAAAAGCTCAACAAAAACCGCCACCTTCGATCGCAGGATCTCCGGCTCAACCGGCTTAACGATGTAGTCAACCGCGCCGAGGGAATAGCCTCGGCTCAGATGCCGGACGCCGGTGGTATTGGCGGTGAGGAAAATGATCGGTATATCTCGTGACTTCTCCCGCCCGCGAATGAGTTCGGCCGTTTGCAGTCCGTCGATGCCGGGCATGTAGACATCCAGCAGTACGACGGCAGCTTCGTTATCGAGCAGATATCGCAGCGCGTCCTCTCCGCAAGACGCCCTGATCAGATTTCGGTCCGGAGCCCGCAAGATTGACTCGAGCGCCAACAAGTTTGTCGGACTGTCGTCAACCAGCAGAATATTGATGCGTTCTTTAGCCAACCGATTCTTCTGTGCCTTCATGAAAACCCTCTCCTTTTGGGAAAGGGCAGGGTGAGCGTCCTACCTAATCTATGCATTAAGATTCCTCAAAGCCCGCTCCAGCGGGCGAAACGCGCCTTTGCCTCTGCCGCCCGCTAAAGCGGGCTTAAGAATATGTTGTCATCGCCGCCGCGCAAGCCCTCACCCCGACTTCTCGCCCAGCGGGAGACGGAGTTAACTCACTTCATCCTGACGGTAGAGCCACACACGCAAAAGCGAAAGCAATTGATCGATATCCAGGGGCTTGGAGATGTAATCCGATGCTCCCACTTCCAAACAGCGATCGCGATCGGCCTTCATTGCCTTAGCGGTCAAAGCAATGATCGGAAGCTGCTGGAACCTTTCCATCTGGCGAATCGCACTGATTGCTTCATAGCCGTCCATCTCGGGCATCATGATATCCATCAGGACGGCTTCGACGCCGGAGGTGGCTTTCAAAAGTTTGATTCCCTCCTGGCCATTCTCGGCGTGCAGCACCTTCATCTTGTACCCCTCTAAAGCGCTCGTTAAGGCAAAGATATTTCGCACGTCGTCATCGACGATTAAGACCTTGCGCTCCGCGAGCACCGGATCGCGACGATGAACTTGCTCAAGCAAGCGGCGCGTCGGCTCTGGTAGATTGGCTTCTACCCGATGGAGGAACAATGCCGTTTCAGCCAGCAAGCGCTCGGGTGAATCCGCTTCTTTAATAATGATCGAAGCGGCGACTCGTTTCAGATGCAGCTCTTCTTTGCGGGTCAATTCCTTTCCCGTGTAAACGATGATTGGCAGATCAGAGCGGCCGACCTCCGTCTGAAGCCTTTCGATCAAATCAAAGCCAGTCATGTCTGGAAGTTTCAGATCGAGCACCATGCAATCGAAGCGTTCACCTCTCAACATGCTCAGCGCTTCCTGGCCGGTGGCCACGGCGGTGGTGTTTACGTCGCCATTGCCAATCAATTCCACGACGCTCATGCGTTGCACGTCATCGTCCTCCACCACCAGTAATTTCCCGGGCCCGCGCTCCACGAAGGCAGTAATCTCGTCGAACGTCCTGGTCAGGTCTTCGTTGCTCACCGGTTTTTGCAGGTGTCTTAGGGCCCCTTGCTGTAACGCCCGGCGTCGATATTCTTCGACGGTAATAATGTGGACTGGTATATGCCTGGTTTTCGGATCGTGTTTCAGGCGATCCAAAACCGTCCAGCCGTCACGATCAGGCAGCCGGATGTCTAATGTGATGGCGACCGGAGCGTACTTATAGGCCAGAGCCAGCGCCACATTCGCCGACGTGGCAACCAAGCCCTTGAATCCTTTTTCGCGCGCCAACTCCAGAAGAATCTTCGCAAAGTTGACGTCGTCCTCGACAATCAATACGGCGCGGTCGCCGTCTTGAATCTCGTTGCGATCGTCGATGATAGCGGCCGACTCACTGGAAAGCAGCGCCAATGCGTGATCGTCAAAAGTCTCAGCAGGCGTCCAGGCTGCTTCGATCTCTTTCAAAAGTTTGGGTGATTTCTGGCTCGGCTGAGCGACGACAGATCGAGACGGAACGTATGTCCGCGGCAAATACAGCGTGAAGACGCTGCCCTCTCCCGGAGCGGAGCTGACGCGAATCTCGCCGCCGAGCAGCCTGGCGATCTCTCGGCTGATGGACAAGCCCAATCCGGTGCCGCCGTACTTACGACTCGTGGTCCCATCGGCTTGCTGAAACGCCTCGAAAATGATTCGCTGCTTTTCGGCGGCGATGCCGATGCCGGTATCGCTGACTGAGAAAGCGACGACGTCGCCGACGCGGTTGAGCGAATCAAGATAATACTTTTCATCCTTCGGCGCCGGCGCGATCTTTAGAACTACGTTGCCCTGTTCAGTGAACTTGAAAGCGTTGGAAAGCAGGTTCATGAGTATTTGCTGCAAACGCTTATCGTCGGTGACCAAGCTCGGAGCCAGATCCTCGCTTCGCTCGACGAAGAAACCCAGATTCTTATCCTGCGCGAGCTGGTGGAAGCTGCGTTGAATTTGCAAGGTGACGTCATCGATTGAAACATCCGAAACCTCGATGCCCATCATCCCCGATTCGATCTTCGACAGATCGAGGATGTCATTGATCAGTGAAAGCAGATCGGAGCCGGAGGAGTGGATTGTTTCGGCAAACTGCACCTGCTTCGTGGTGAGATTTTCCTCGCCATTTTCGCCAAGCTGCCGCGAGAGGATCAGCATGCTGTTTAGTGGCGTACGCAGCTCATGCGACATGTTAGCGAGAAACTCCGACTTATACTTGGAAGTCAGCGCGAGCTGCTCGGCCTTTTCTTCCATCTCCCAACGAGCTTCTTCAACTTCGCGGTTCTTGGCTTCTACTTCCGCCTTCTGTCGCGCCAGCAACGCTGCTTTGTCCTGCAATTCTTCATTCGTTTGCCGCAGCTCTTCCTGCTGGCTCTTTAACAACTCTTCCGACTCGCGCAGCGATTCGGCTTGCTTCTCGAGCTGTTCGTTTGTCTTCTTGAGTTCATCCTGCTGGCTCTGCAATTCTCCGGCGAGGGACTGCGATTGCAGCAGCAGATCTTCCGTGCGGGTATTGGCCTCGATCGTGTTCAAAACGATGCCGATGCTCTCGGTCAACTGATCGAGAAACGTGAGATGCGTGTCGCTGAAAATATGGAAAGTCGAGAGTTCGATCACAGCCTTGACTTCGCCCTCGAATAGCACGGGCAGCACCACTATATTATTTGGCGGCGCTTCGCCCAGGCCGGAGCTGATATGCACGTAATTGAGAGGAATATTGGTAACGAGGATGCGCTCCTTCTCCAGCGTACACTGGCCCACTAATCCTTCGCCCGGATGAAATTCATTAGCCAGGTTCTTGCGCTTGTTATAAGCATATCCGCCCAGCAGCCTCATCACGGGTTGGCCGTTGTCGCTGCCGTTTACATAGAAAACTCCCTGCTGCGCTTCGACCAGTGGCGCCAACTCAGAAAGCACCATCTGCGCGACCGTCTTCATGTCGCGTTGCCCCTGTAGCATGCGCGTAAAGCGAGCCAGATTAGTCTTCAGCCAATCTTGCTCGGTGTTTTTCTGGGTCGTGTCTTTGAGATTCAGAATCATCTCGTTGATATTGTCTTTGAGCGCCGCGACCTCACCTTGCGCTTCCACGGTAATCGATCGCGTCAGATCGCCCTTGGTCACCGCCGTCGAAACTTCGGCAATCGCCCGCACCTGATTCGTCAGGTTTGCAGCCAGACCGTTGACGTTGTCAGTCAGATCGCGCCAAGTGCCGGCCGCACCCGGAACGTTCGCCTGCCCGCCCAGCTTGCCTTCGACGCCGACCTCGCGCGCGACCGAAGTCACCTGATCGGCAAAGATTGCCAGCGTGTCGGTCATGTTGTTGATGGTATCGGCCAGCTCGGCAATTTCACCTTTAGCTTCGACTGTCAGCTTGCGTTTGAGATCGCCATTGGCCACGGCGGTAACTACGCGAGCAATACCCCGCACCTGATTAGTTAGGTTGCTGGCCATCGAATTCACATTGTCGGTTAGGTCCTTCCACGTTCCCGCGACGCCGCGCACATCCGCCTGGCCGCCGAGCTTTCCTTCGGTGCCGACTTCGCGAGCCACACGCGTCACTTCCGAAGCGAACGAGTTCAACTGATCCACCATCGTGTTAATGGTGTTCTTCAATTCCAGAATCTCGCCCTTCACATCGACCGTAATCTTCTTCGATAGGTCACCATTCGCGACGGCGGTAGTTACCTCCGCGATGTTGCGCACCTGCCCGGTCAGGTTGCCGGCCATCGAATTAACGTTATCGGTCAGGTCTTTCCAGGTTCCCGCAACCCCGGGTACGTCCGCCTGGCCGCCAAGCTTTCCTTCGGTACCCACTTCCCGGGCGACACGCGTCACTTCGGATGCGAACGAGTTCAACTGGTCCACCATCGTGTTAATGGTGTTCTTCAATTCCAGAATCTCGCCCTTCACGTCGACCGTGATCTTCTTTGACAGGTCACCATTGGCCACGGCGGTTGTTACTTCCGCAATGTTGCGCACCTGGCCCGTCAGATTGCCGGCCATGAAATTTACGTTGTCGGTCAGGTCCTTCCAGGTTCCGGCCACGCCCATTACCTGTGCCTGGCCGCCTAGTCTTCCTTCCGTGCCGACCTCGCGGGCCACACGCGTCACTTCTGAAGCGAACGAGCTGAGCTGATCCACCATCGTGTTGATGGTGTTCTTCAGCTCCAGAATCTCGCCCTTTACGGTTACGGTGATCTTCTTCGAGAGATCTCCGTTGGCGACTGCCGTGGTGACTTCCGCGATGTTTCTTACCTGCGCAGTCAGGTTGCCGGCCATCGAATTCACACTATCCGTCAGGTCCTTCCACGTTCCGGCCACGCCTCGCACATCAGCTTGGCCGCCAAGTTCTCCTTCTGTTCCGACTTCGCGGGCCACACGCGTCACTTCCGAGGCGAATCCATTGAGCTGGTCCACCATCGTATTAATGGTGTTCTTCAATTCAAGAATCTCGCCCTTTACATCTACCGTGATCTTCTTGGATAGATCACCATTAGCAACCGCCGTTGTGACTTCGGCGATGTTTCTTACCTGACCTGTCAAGTTGCCGCCCATCAGGTTCACGCTGTCCGTAAGATCCTTCCAGGTTCCCGCCACGCCCTTGACGTCAGCCTGACCGCCGAGTTTTCCCTCCGAGCCAACCTCGCGCGCCACGCGTGTCACTTCTGACGCGAAGGCATTGAGCTGGTCAACCATCGTGTTGATGGTGTCCTTGAGTTCGAGGATCTCTCCCTTCACGTCTACCGTAATCTTCTTTGATAAATCGCCGTTCGCGACTGCCGTCGTCACCTCGGCGATGTTTCGTACCTGGCCTGTCAGGTTGCCGGCCATGAAATTCACATTGTCGGTTAGATCTTTCCAGGTGCCCGCAATGCCCATCACCTGCGCCTGGCCACCGAGCTTTCCTTCGGTGCCGACTTCGCGAGCCACACGTGTCACTTCCGAAGCGAAGGAGTTCAACTGATCTACCATCGTGTTGATGGTGTTCTTCAATTCGAGAATTTCACCCTTGACGTCGACCGTGATCTTCTTTGATAAGTCGCCGTTCGCGACCGCCGTTGTTACTTCGGCGATGTTGCGTACCTGGCCTGTTAAATTGCTGGCCATGGAATTAACATTGTCCGTAAGGTCCTTCCACGTTCCCGCTACCCCACGCACATCCGCCTGACCGCCAAGTTTTCCTTCGGTGCCGACCTCGCGCGCCACGCGCGTCACTTCTGAAGCAAACGAGTTCAATTGGTCCACCATCGTATTGATAGTGTTCTTCAGTTCGAGAATCTCGCCCTTCACATCCACAGTGATCTTCTTGGACAGATCGCCGTTCGCGACGGCGGTTGTAACTTCGGCGATGTTTCTTACCTGGCTGGTAAGATTGCTCGCCATAGAGTTGACGCTGTCCGTCAAATCTTTCCAGGTTCCCGCAACTCCTTTGACTTTGGCTTCGCCACCGAGCTTTCCTTCAGTCCCGACTTCGCGGGCCACGCGTGTGACTTCGGAAGCGAATGATCCAAGTTGATCAACCATCGAATTGACGATCTTTACCGTGCGCAGGAACTCTCCCTTCAACGGTCGTCCCTCCACTTCGAGCGCCATTCTCTCTGACAGGTCACCGTTAGCGACGGCGCCGATCACGCGGGCCATCTCGCTCGTGGGACGCGCCATATCGTCGATGAGCAGGTTTGTCGAATCGACCAGCCTAAGCCATGAACCTGCGGCAGCGGGCACAGCGGCGCGGTGGGTTATCTTTCCTTCTTTGCCTACCGCCCGGCTTACACGCTCAAGTTCCTTTGTTGTCTTGTCACTCAGCCCGATGATGTCGTTAAGGGTGTCGGCTATTTTGCCCGCCTCACCGGTCCAGTCGCCCGGAAGCCGAGTTGAGAAGTCTCCCTGCTTGAACGCTACCAAAGTCTTCAGAAGCAATTTAGTGTTTAGGGAACCAGTTGTCGGGACTTGAGTTGGCATGGGGTTTTCCTTTCGAAGTCTGCTTTCAACTTTTTAGTTAAGAAAATGATCTAGCTCGCTGTCGCATCGCCCGCTCGCGCGGGATGAACGTCAACAAGAGAAGGAGCAAGGCAACTGCTTTTCCGTGCGGGGGAACCGCTAGGGAGATTATATATCTTTGTTCAATATTTGTATCTTGCTTGTTACGATCTGTAAACATTTTTTTGTCGGCCGTCAGAACCGCCTGCGGTAGCGGGCGGTTAATCTGAGTTCCCAGCACCGCCTATTCCTGCGTTTCAACTACTCGCTACCGGAGGCGGCTGCGGACTCTTGACACTCAACAATCGCGCAACCTAGACTCCGACTGTTGTGAATCTGCCTAATGCACTGACGCTTTCGCGAATATTCATCGTGCCGCTATTGGTCGTGGTGCTTTTGACTCCGGTGTCGGAAAACTGGCTCGGGGTGCCGCGGTATATTCTGGGCGTGGCAATTTTTGTGGCGGCGGCGTTGACGGATTATTTCGATGGAAAGATTGCGCGGCAACGGCAACAGGTTTCAAACCTGGGTAAGTTGCTCGATCCAATTGCCGACAAGCTTTTGATTTCGGCAGCCTTGATTTCGCTCGTCGAGAATCATCTGGCGCCGGCATGGGCAGTAGTAATCATCGTCGGTCGCGAGTTCGCTGTGACGGGCATGCGCTCGATTGCGGCGACTGAAGGAGTCGTGATCTCCGCCTCGCGCATGGGCAAATTCAAAATGGTCGCGCAAGTCGTCACCGTTGGACTTTTGATTCTGTCTCTATCGCCAGCGGGCGGCGCGCCACACGTTTCGAATTTCGGCCGGCCGTTTCCAGCCATTCAGTTTTGGACAGTTCCTGAGTTGCGCGCTGCCTGGTCACACCTGATCGGACCAGGCCGCACAACCTGGAATGATTGGCAGATTCTGCTCTACACCTCGGGCAGAGCGATGCTTTGGGTCGTCGTGATCTCAGCGATCTTTTCTATGTACGGCTATTTTCGCGCGTTCTTCGGAAGTGTGGTTCGCCGGGAAGGACCAAGCGCGAAAGCAGCGACTGCCACGGCAGTGCAATATCACGAACGATAGGTAATTGTATTTTCTCTAGTCGTGCCTAGCTAAGCAGCTGAAGATTCTTATCGAGCTTAGACTGAAGCCCAGCAAGTGTTGGGCTTCCCGTAACAAATTACTGCCGTTCAAATGCTTCTTGCATTACATCTCTCTCGCGCTTTTCATCAAGCTTTCCACCAAACTCTCAACATGTGGCGTGTCTGATCGATGAATAAAAGAGTGGCTGTGCCTGAGACGTTCACTTCAGCTAACGACGCGTTTATTACGCCATCGGTTGGCATACCTCCTGAATTCAGTCTGTTCTTGGGGAGTGAAAGCTGCCGGGAAGTAACCGATTAATTTGGCGGACAGTTGCATGTTACCTGGAGCCTGAGAGAATGTCCTCCAAGGTGTGTTCGTCTCCGGGCCTTGACGCGGCACATGCAAGGCGCACCGACCAGAGCAATGAAATATTTCGCCCGCAGGAAGCGATTTTTCAAGTTGTCTCCAACCAAGCTGGTCCGAAGACAATCGCGCTCGACAACGGAAGTGATCTCATTGAAATCGATAGACTCCAGCGTCCTTATTTCCTTCAATGCGAGCCTTCCTTCTATGCTAGAAAGAGTTGCCGGACACAGATGAAGCCTGCACGTTCTTATGTGTGCTTTAGTCCCCCGGCACGCCAGGCTTCCCGTTCGCAATCGCTGGCTGAGAGCATGATGATTGGGGTGCGGCGACGGTGGCTGATCTTGCGGGCGCGTTGAACCAATTCCAATCCATTCAATTCGGGAAGATCGTTATCGATTATGAGCAGATCGTAGAGCTCGTCGCCCGTGAGTCTTAGGAGTGCAGTCTCTCCTTCGGAGCACAGCTCGATGTGCCAGTCTTTCTCCGCGAACATATCAGCAACCAGATTCGCC
>QHXE01000376.1 GCA_003222835.1 Acidobacteriota bacterium
CATCGTGAGTCTGTTGAGCCTAAGGCTTCGCATCAGAGTGCTCTGCTTCGGATCGGCTACGATGAAAAAGAAACCACGCGGCGTCGAACCGGACTTGAGCTTTTATGTGCAAACTGCCGCCCTCATTGGCAGTAGAAGTGACCTGGACTTTAGCGTCGATCCGCCTCCTGACATTGTGGTTGAGGTCGATCTTCAGCATCAGTCGTTATCGAAGTTCCCTATTTATGCCAGCTTCGGTGTGCCCGAACTTTGGCGCTATGACGGAAAATCAATGACGATTTATCATCTGGAGCATGGAGAATATTTCACGACAGACTCAAGCCACGCGTTGCCGATGCTGTCGAGCGATATCCTCACGGAATTCCTTGCCCGCGTTAAGAAAGAAGATCAGTACGAGACGCTGCTGGCCTTTGAGCAATGGTTGTCGTTACAGAACCGCGGTAGCGACCGGACCGTCCTTTCAGCTTCTTGATCAAAAGGCTCTCTCCCGTACGTCATTCATCCGGTCGCTACCGCTCGCGGTTGCGGTAACTGTGATCGTTCGTTGTAAACTAATTCACCAATGAAGTACTGCTCGGTCTGCAACGAAAAATTCGATGACGCTATAAGCTTTTGCCCAAAGGACGGCGAAGTTCTGGAAGAAGATCCGTCTTCATTGATCGGCAATGTGCTCGACGGCCAGTATCAAATCGAAGGTGTGCTGGGCAAAGGGGGGATGGGCGCGGTCTATCGTGCGCGACACATTCTGCTCGGCGATCGCGTCGCGATCAAAGTACTGCCGCCTGAGATGCGTGGCAATACCGAATGGCTGCGCCGCTTCCAGCGCGAGGGCCAGGCCGCGCGCCGTTTTCGCCATCCGAACGCAGTCACGGTTTACGATCTGCGGACGTCCGGCGACGGCACGATCTATCTCGTGATGGAATACGTCGAGGGCCACACGCTCGACGCTGAGCTCGGCAAGCATGGAAAGTTTTCTCCCGCCGACGCTGTGGCCGTGCTCGATCCAATCATGAGCGTGCTCAATGCCGCGCATGCAATGGGTGTGGTGCATCGCGATCTCAAGCCCGAAAACATCATGATCGGGAAACCGAGCACTGGCGGTGAACCGGTGGTGAAGCTGCTCGATCTCGGAATCGCGAAACTGCGCGAAGTTGCCGGCGCCGAGAAGACGGGAAATACAAATCTGACGATTGCCGGCCAGATGCTCGGCACGCCTTATTACATGTCGCCCGAGCAGTGGGGCGAGCTGCCCGACGATGGCAACTCAGAGATTGATGGGCGCGCGGACATCTACAGCCTCGGCGTCGTTTTCTATGAGTTAATCGCTGGTCAGCGGCCATTCAGCGGCGTGACCCTGGCTGAGTTGCGCCGACAACACGTCAGCGTCGTCCCAAAGCCGCTGCATGAAGTTGACGCCAGTGTTCCCGAAAGCTTTAGTGATGCTATCGCACGCTCGATTGCCAAAGATCGAAGCGAACGACAGGCAACGGCGAATGAATTGAAAGATGAATTGATAGCAGCGCTGGCGGCAGGAGGGATTGCCCCGTCTTCTTCGTTCAGTGCCGGACTCTCGACTGGAGCCGCACTGGCCGCATCGCCGACCTCGCGCGGTGAATCACAAGGCAGGTTAACTTCGGCCCAGCGCACGGCAGCCACGATCGTCGGCGAATCAGAGATTGAACCGCAGAGCGAAATAGTCTCCGGCGCTAACATTCCGAGTCAGACGGCGACGATGCCAACTGTAATCGGAGGCGCGAGCGAAAAAGCGGAGCCGGCTTTTGCCGTGCCCTACTCGCCGGCAATCTCGAGTCAACCAGCCCCTGCCGCCGCTCCGGTAGTTGTGCCACGACAGCGTCGTTCACCGCTTCTGTTCGTGGGCGCCGGAATAATAGTCCTGCTGCTGATAGTCGGCGTTGGCGGTTACGCCGTCATACATTTCATGACTGGCAAGTCGCCAAACAATCCTTCGCGAACTGATTCATCGAATGGGCCGAATGGAACTGACTTGGCCGGCGGCGGGCATGAAGCTGGCCGCTACTGGATTGAAGTAAACACTCCGAACAAATCCGATGCGGTACGTGCCGGAGATCGTCTGACGATGCCTTCGGGCGAAAAGTTCAAATTTCACTTCTCGCCGAGCGACAACGGTTACCTCTACATAATCGGTCCAGGCAACAAGAATGCGCCTACTATGTTTCTGACGGCGAAACCCGCGGCTGCGTACGGCGTGAAAACCAACGAGGTCAAGAGTGGCCAGGACTTCGCCTTTCCAGGGGATACCGGCAAGACTGAAAACTGGCTCAATCTCGACCAGACTCCGGGAACAGACGAGTTCACGATGATCTTTTCAGGCGTCGCGCTGTCTCATCCGGACTTTCTCGATAGTCCGGCATTGCACGAGCTGACGGCAAATGAACAGAAGCAACTCAATGATTTTCAGAGTCAATCGAAACCGAATCTGCTTGGCACGGAGACAATCAAAACCGGCGCGTCACCCTTTGTCTCCGTGAAGATTCCGCAAAATGCCGAAGGCAACGCGTCCGTAGTTTTTAAGATTCGGATAGAACACAAGTAATTGGATCCAGGGAGGCATTAATGAAGTCGAGAAGTTTCATTGCATTGTTTGCGCTCGCGGGTTTGGCGTGTGGAATGTTGCTGGTTCGCGCTCAGGAGCCGGATGACGAAGTTCGTGGCGCGTTCTTGAGTAGCCGGCCAAAGACTACGAACACCAACGCCCCATCGCATCGACATAGGCCGCCCAGAAAAGCGAATACCAACTCTTCAACTACCTTGACCAATGCTAATACCGGCAAGAATGCTGTCAATGCCAACATGAAGAGTTCCGGAAACAAGAATACGTCTTCAGTAAATGTGCCCCTGCAAGCGATCGGGCTTGGTTACACGCTCTTCATGCGCGGCGCGAGTGGTCGCAGCGTGCGCGTCGAACCTACCCGCGAGTTTCATAACGGGGATCGCGTGCGCATCTCGCTCGAGCCCAACGTTGACGGTTACCTCTACGTTTTTCATACCGAAGGCGAGGGCGCGCCCGAAATGATCTATCCCGATCCGCGTCTCGATGGTGGCGAAAACTGGATTGAAGCGCACGTGCCGATGGAAGTTCCCTCGAGCGAGGAATCAGATGAACGACTGCGCTGGTTTACCTTCTATGGTAATGCGGGCGTCGAGCGGCTTTATGTCGTGATGACGCGAGAGCCGCTGGTTTCGGTTCCCACGGGCGAAGATCTGGTTGCGTTTTGCGCGACTAATAAAGGCCAGTGTCCTTGGCATCCCTCGCCCGCTGTTTGGAAGCAGGTTCAGGATGCAACTAGAGCTGATATTAAAGTGGTCGCGAGCAAGACGTTTGGCCAAACGCAAACTGAGAAGGAAAGAGTTGCTACGACGCGCGGTTTGGGGTTAGATCAAAGCGCCCCCGAGCCGTCAGTCATTCGCATGAACGCGTTGACCACCGCGCCGGTGCTCGTGACGGTGCTGGATTTGATCCATAAGTAGAGTCAGAAGCCCGACCGTCAGGGAGGGCTCCTCAACACTCGACGGGCCCTTGCTAACACGCGGGCTTCTGACACGGGCTTTGCGCGACTTTTTCACTCAGAGTCGCCAAGAATAGAAACACGTAAGGCGCAAAGCTCGTCGGCTATAAATAGACTCGAGGGAAAGAACGTCATGATTGCGAAAACGTACGGCCTGCTTTTTGTAATTGTTTGCTCGGCAGCTTTCGCTTCATCGCTGCCATTTTCAAGTTCCGCCCACATTTCTCTAGCCGCGCTCGACATGCAAACAGATCCCAACACGGCGCTAAGCCGCGGGCGCTCTCTGCTCAAGCAGGGTCATGCCGATCAGGCGCTGAGTTATCTGGAAACTGCTCTTAACCTTTTCACGCAGACAAACAACACTCGCGGGATTGCTGCGGCGCAGGATGCGCTCGGCGACCTGTACATGATTCAGGGCCAGGACAAAGTGGCGCTGGATCATTATCGGAAAGCTTACGATTCTTTCGTCGCTGCGCGCGGCAAAGATCAAACAGACCAGGCCGCGGCCAGCAGTCTGGCGAGCCGAGCCGGTTCAACCGCGAACGCCGCAACGCAAACCGCTGCCAGCGTCGTCGACAACGGCTATAACGCGAATCTGATGCTCGCGAAAATCGGCGACGCGAATTACCGTCTGGGTCATCTGTCAGAAGCCGGCTCGGCCTATCTCATGATGAGTGTGAAGAGGCCTGAAACTGCAGCCGCAAAAGCAACGCGACGCCTGGGTGGATTGGGAGCCATCGGAGCCATCATGACCACCGGACGCCCTTCAGTCGAAGCTCCAACTTCCGCAGCGACCGGTTTACTGGAGACCAAAAAGGAGTTGGATGACTACCGCGTTGCCATCGTCTACATGACTTATGAGTTGGGCCTGGGCCGTTTGGCGTTTGCGAATAACGATCTGGAAACTGCGCGCAAGCATTTTCAAAACGCGCTCGAGGCCGGGAGCGGCGCGTTGCCCGTAGTCGCGAACCTTGGCCAGACGCGTCGTTTTCGCGCCGCTGCGCGCACCAGTTTGGGTGACGTGGCGCTCCGGCAGGCCCGTTACAAAGATGCGGCCAAGATGTTTACCGACGCTGCGAGCGGAGCCCAGAAAGACGCACGTCTCGATTTGATGTGGCCGGCACAGCGCGGTCTTGGTCGCAGCCTCTGGCTGCAAGCGGCGCAGGAAAAAGACGCTGCGAAAATGCGCGAACAGGCACTCAACGCATATCGCGAAGCGTTGAAGACTATTGAGACGATTCGGGCTGGGAGTTTGCGCGCAGACGAATCACGCACGACGTTCCTGGCGACGACGAAGGATGTTTATGACGAGGCAGCGAGTGCTTTCGCGGAGACGGCCTTGCTAAATTCGCCTGCCGGTAATGCGCTGAGTGGGAAAGCCCTTGATTACGCTGCTGAGTCTTTCAAAATTACGGAAGCGGGCCGCGCACGCTCGCTGCTGGACATGCTCGGCGAAGTCAATGCCCAGATTACTGAAGGCGTTCCCGCCGACTTGCTCAAGCGCAAGCAGGACAACCTCGCTCGACAGCAGGAAATCGCTGAGCAGCTTACCGGCATCAGCCTTTCCGGCGATCAAAAGCAGAAGCCGGCCGATCTCGAAAAAGAACTCGACAAGCTGCAGACCGAGTTCGACGAGATTGAAAACCAGATTCGCGCGGGCAGTCCGCGCTATGCTGCATTAACCGGCGCGCAGCCGCTTACGCTCGCCGAGACGCAGCAGAAGGTTCTCGATGATGGCACTGTGCTGCTGGAATACAGTTTAGGAAACGACACTTCTTATGCGTTTGCGGTCACACAGTCGGGCGTTTCGCTCTTCAAGCTGCCGCCACGATCGAATATTGACAAGCTCGCGACCGATTTTCGCGCGCAGTTAATTCCCCCAAAGTTGCAGCGTCGGATCGTCGGCATCGATGTGGTCGCTGAACAGCAGCGAGGCTTGGGATTAGTCGAAGGTCCTTCGGAAAATCTAACTGCCTTCGTGGCGGCCTCGAACGCGCTTTACCGGGCGGCAGTTGAGCCGGCGAGCAATTCATTCGGAGACAAACGTCTGTTGGTCGTTGCAGATGGCGCATTGAATTACATTCCCTTTGAAGCCTTGGTGAGATCTACCGACGGTGCGGACTACGCCTCGCTCAGTTATCTAATCAAGAGCAATGAAATTGTTTACGCGCCCTCGGCTTCAGTCGTGGCCGCCATTCGTCAATCCGGAAACAAACCGTCCGGAAAGAATCTGTTGGCGGTCGCCGATCCGATTTTCAGTTCCGACGATTCGCGCGTGAAAGGTAAAGCCGGAGTGCCGGCAGCCGCCGAGGCGCGCGGCTTGGGACTTGGACTCGAGAGCGCGGTCAACGATGTGGCCGGTGAACCAACACCGGCCGGTGGATTGAGACTAGCCAGACTGGTTGGTACTCGTGTCGAGGCGGAAGAGATTGGGAAGATCGCGAAATCCAACGGCAGTCAGGCCGATCTCTGGATCGACTTGAACGCCAGTGAAGACAATTTGCGCAGCCGCGACGTAACCAACTATCGCATCATTCATGTCGCCACGCATGGTCTGCTCGATGCCGAACGGCCACAGTTCACCGGCGTAGTCCTTTCGCTCGTGGGCAACAAGGACAACGATGGTTTTCTCCGCACGGACGAGATCTTCAATCTGCGATTGGGAGCGCCACTGGTGATGCTGTCTGCGTGCGAAACGGGATTGGGGAAAGAGAAGCGCGGCGAAGGTGTGATCGGTTTGACGCGCGCGTTCATGTATGCCGGCGCGCCAACCGTCGGCGTCAGCCTTTGGTCGGTAGCGGATAAATCGACGGCTGACCTGATGGCCGACTTCTATCGCCGCTTGCTTGGTCCTGCCAGCTCGAATTCAGCGTCTGTTGCGATGCGAGCCGCACAACTCGGATTGATTTCGGGAAAGAAATACAGCGCGCCGTTTTATTGGGCTCCGTTCGTGATCGTGGGCGATTGGCGATAGTCAGTACCGCAGGCGGCTCTGACTTCTAAGCTTGTAATCTTCTTTTCGATACTGAGTCCCAAACACTCGATCCCAGAACCGGTTCGTCACTCCGAAATTCACGTCTTGCAATCGATGGTGAATGTTGTGATGTCGGGTGAGATCGCGAAACCAGGTGTTGGCTAGACGGAAGTGATGTTGAACGTGATGAACTGAGCAGTAATAAAAATACCCGGCCGCAATACCTCCAAAGAAACTCGCCGCAAAGGGCAGCCGAAAACGCACCGCGAAGAGATACCACATGATCAAGAAGAAACCTGACGTCACGTACCACGGCATTCCGAGCAATAATTTTGGCGACTCGTGATGCATCAGGTGACCTTTGTGTGCCAAGGTGTTGCCTTTGTGGTAGACGAAGCGATGAAATCCATACTCGAGCAGCGTCCACGCCGAGAGCCCGCAGCAGAAGGAACCCAACGCGGCGAGGACGTTAACGCGGAGCGCGCTGATGTCCCAAGCTATCAGGAACAAAGCGGTGGCGGGATCGGTGATGAAGCCGAGCAGATAATTCGATTTGTGCGCCGCGAATCTGGTCAGGAAAGTCCTGGCATCGGGGAGTCGGTCTTCAGGTTTTCGCCCATAAATGGCCAATAATTGCCGGAAACGCTCCCGCGGCGCGCGATAAAAAAAGTAAAGGCGGTCCAAGTTTGTCATGGGGCCACTCAACATCCTGCGCATCTTAAAGCATGTTTGGCTCTTAAGCCAGAGTTTTTTGCTGGCCCCGTGTTCTGAGATTTTGATACTCCTCTGCCTAACAGTGGATGTTTCATGAATCCGAATCTCCGCTGCTATCAACTATGAGTGCTTACGCTTGCTGTGCCAGATCTTTTTCTTCGTGGTTTTCTTTCGACGTTTGATATCGCGACGACGCGGAAGCCCTTTCGGATCGCCGGTCGCTGCTTTCTTCACATCGCCGCCTTCGTCTTTGGCGATCTCGGCGAGCGTGCGTTTGGTCAAGACTGAGAATGGTTGCGTCTCGCTGATGTCTCCTTCCTTGGCGTACTTATCTCGATGCTTGATCAGAAGCCATTGAGGCTCGCGCGTGCGCACGAGCACGAACGAACCTTTTAGCTTCTCGCCGAGCAAAGCGAATTTCAATTCGCCCTTCGCCACGGCTTTGGAAACGCTCGCCGTATTCTCCGGACCATATATGCCGGTGTCCCATACCATCACTGTGCCGCCACCATATTCGCCTTCGGGAATTACCCCTTCGAACTTGGCATAATCGACGGGATGATCTTCGACGTGCATCGCGAGTCGCTTCACGTTTGGATCCATCGAAGGGCCTTTGGGTACCGCCCATGACAGGAGTACACCGTCGGCTTCGAGACGAAAGTCGTAATGCAGTTGCGTCGCGCGATGCTTCTGGACGACAAAGATATTACCGAACTCCGAAGATTTCTTTTCCGGACCAGGCTCGGGCGTTTTTTTGAAGCGGCGTTTCTTTTTGTATTCGGTTAGAGACATCGAGCCTAGTTTCGGCGTTCAGGTATCAAGTTTCAAGTTGGGGCGCGAGCTGTCGAAAGGAGTTTTTAAACCGCTGAGCGATTAGAGGTTTTTGCAGAGGGCGCAGAGTCAACTGTTGTGCGCGGCGTGAGCTTGTTCTTCGAGTTGCTCCGCAGATTGCAGTGGGTCGGCGAACAACTCATCTTGAATCGGATCGAGGCCGAGGACCTGTCGCACGCGGGCGAAGCTGCGGCGGTGAATCGGCGCGGCGCCGAGTTCTTTCAGTAAGCGGCAATGCTCCGGTGTGGGATAGCCTTTGTGCGTCGCGAAATTGTAACCCGGATGAACTGAGTCGAATTCGCGCATCAGAGCATCGCGAGTCGTCTTGGCGATGATTGACGCAGCGGCAATGCTGGCGGAAAGCGTATCGCCCTTAATGATGCCACGCTGCGGCGCCGAGCAGTGAGGAATGCGTCGCGCATCAACTAAAACAAAATCAGGGTGCGAAGAAAGACCATTAACCGCGCGCTGCATTGCGAGCAGGCCCGCATGATAGATGTTCAAGGTGTCGATCTCTCCTACTTCAGCCCGGCCAACGGACCATACGACCGCGTCTTGTTTGATATGTTTGGCAAGTTCAGCACGTAGCGCCTCATCGAGAATTTGCTTTGAATCATTCAATTGGCGCAGCTTGTAATTGCGGGGCAGAATCACCGCGGCGGCCACGACGGGTCCGGCGAGCGGCGCCATCCCAGCCTCATCAACACCCGCGATAAACTGGAAGCCTTGCTCCCATAGCTCAATCTCAAAACGCAGCAGGTTGTGAAGACGCTGGCCTTCGGCGCGGTTCTTTCGCCGACGCTCGCGAATCTGTTTGGCGAGATGATGGGCGCCTTGGCGCTGGTCGGTTTCCAGAGCTTCGACCAGGCCTTTTGGAACGGGACGCGCGCGATCGACAAAGCGCTCCCTTAAGTCGGGGATTGATTGCGCGAGGAATTTATCGA
>QHXE01000731.1:0-1874 GCA_003222835.1 Acidobacteriota bacterium
CAACTGTACGGGTTCAATCTGTCAGCCGGCGTGCCAACCTACTCTCCATTGCAGGCACCGGGAAAATACTTCCACTTTTTTCGAAATAAAATCGGCCTGTTTACCGGATCGCGAATATGAAAGACGAAATTGTTCTGAAACGAGGTCAGTCCCGCAGCATCTCGAAAAAAGTTGGAAGAACTTCTTCGATTCGCGCAATGGAGACTAGTTGGGGCGGAACCTATCAACGGAAGATTAACCAAGAATGATTCCCCCGAGGCTATGCCGTGATGCTCAACCTGAATTACTCGATGATGTCGTCTGTGCTCGCCGTTCTCTTCGTAATGCCGGGCCACTTGTTCACTCAAACGGGCGACGGGCGAGTCTTTGGAAAGGTCTCGGACCCGTCCAGCGCGGTGGTCTCTCAAGCGGTAGTCTCAGCCGTAAGCGCCGGCAGAAAGGTCTCATCAATGAAGACAGATCGTTCCGGAGCGTTCGAGCTTCGAGCGCTGCCACCGGGTAAGTATCGTCTTAGCGTGTCGGCGCCGGGCTTCGAAGTCTACACCCAGGATCTTGAGGTAACTCCAGGTCAAAACCAGGAGGTCGACATCTCGCTTACGATTTCCAAAGTAGAAGCGAAATTAGACGTGAGAGACGAAGCGGGCAGCGGCAATACTGATCCGGCGAACAACGCCGGGGCAATCGTGCTCAAAGAAAAAGATCTTGAAATGTATTCTGAAGATCCGGACGAGTTAAAGCTGCAACTTCAAAGGCTGGCGGGCGCAACGCCTGGAGGGATGTCAGGACAGATATTTGTTGATGGGTTTGGTGGCGGTCGTTTACTTCCCAAGTCGGCGATACGTGAAATCAGGATCAATCAGGATCCGTTTTCCGCCGAGTATGATCAACCCGGGTTTGGCCGGATCGAGATATTCACTAAACCGGGCTCGGCCCAGTTTCACAGCCTGTTCTCGTTTCGCTTTAACCATTCAAAGCTTAACTCGACGAGTCCGTTCTCAGCGCCGGGTCCGGCTTATCACACCACGCTGTTCTCGGCCGACTTTGGCGGCCCGCTCACCAGCAGGTCGTCATTTCAGTTCGATATGGATCGTAACAGCATAAGCGACAGCTCTGTTATCAGAGCTCAGATACTTGATCCAACTTTCAACCCAATTCAATTCAGTCAGGCAATTCCCAATCCTAAGCTAGTAACTATAGCGACTTTTCGTATCGACTATCAGGCTAACTCGAAGAACACATTCTTCGCGCGGTATCAATACTACAGAGATCAGGAGAAGAATGACGGACTTGGACAGCTTGCCCTCGCCTCGCAAGCATATGATTTCAGCAAGACTGAAAATACTTTCCAATTCAGCAATACCACGATCATCGATCCCAGGACCATTAACGAGTCACGTTTCGAATCCAGGCAAGTAGATAACCTGCAAAGCGCCCAGAACTCACAACCGCAAATCGCAGTTCTGGGCGCCTTCGTCGGTGGCGGTAACAACATCGGTAGTAATTCGACTAATCAGAAGAACTATCAGTTGCAAAACTACACCTCGCTGGACCGAGGCAAACACTATTTCAGATTTGGCGGGCAGGTACGCGTGGCCACGGAGAATGACAACTCGACTGCGAATTTCAACGGGACGTTTACCTTCGCATCGCTGACTGCGTTTCAAATTACTAAGCAGGGCCTGCAACAAGGGCTGACACCGGCCCAGATCCGAGCAGCCGGCGGAGGCGCGGAACAATTTGCGATCGTTTCAGGCCGGCCTTCAGTTACAAACACGATGTTTGACGCGGGAGCTTTTTTTCAGGACAACTGGAAGCTTCGGCCGAATGTGACCTTCAGTTATGGATTGCGTTATGAGACTCAGAATGAAATCCGC
>QHXE01000731.1:1889-2613 GCA_003222835.1 Acidobacteriota bacterium
CGTTTTCTACACGCGCTTCGCGCAGAACTTAGCTCTGAACTCGCTCCGGTTAAATGGCCATAACCAGCGACAGTTCATTGTGAAGGATCCTGACTTCTTTCCCAACGTTCCGAACGCCGGCTCGCTGGGAACCTCGCTCGACACTCCCACGATCTACGGAATCGATCCGAACCTGTGCGCTCCTTACATGCTGCAGAGTTCGATCTCGATCGAGCGAAAGCTGCCGCGGTCGACTAATCTGGCTATTACCTGGTTGAATTCCCGCGGCAAGCGTCAGCTTCTATCGCGGAATATCAATGCTCCCCTGACTGGCACCTTCGACATTTCGATTCCAGGCAGTGGTGTCCGGCCGCTTCCGATTGCCGGCGACATCTATCGATACGAATCGCACGGCAGGTTTGAGCAGAATCAGGTGACCGTTGGCTTACGGATAGACGGTCTTAGCAAAGCACGTCTCACCGCAAATTACACGCTCAACTTTGCGAATAGCAACACCGCAGGAGCAAACAGCTTTCCTTCGAATCAGCTCGATATCGATCAGGATTACGGTCGCGCGAATTATGACGTGCGTCATCAATTGAATTTTGGCGGACAGATCGATCTGCCATTCGGGTTCTATGCCAATCCTTTGTTGCTGATTAGTTCCGGCCAACCATATAACGTGATCGTTGGTCGAGACTTGAACGGCGATTCGATTTTCAACGACCGGCCGGCACTTGCCACC
>QHXE01000731.1:2646-5744 GCA_003222835.1 Acidobacteriota bacterium
CAAACCTTGCGACCGGTACGGCGAAGTTCACACTGAACTTGCGCCTGGTTAAGGCGTTTGCGCTGGGCTCAAAAGAAATCAAGAGTCCCGACGCCAGCAGCAGCACGCAAGGCAAGACTGGTTCTATCTATAAGTACGCCTGGCAGCCTTTGTACGCTATTAGATTCGAACTCATTGTAAATAATATTTTCAATCACCCGAACCTGGCCACCCCCATCGGCAATCTCAGTTCTCCGTTTTTTGGTAAGTCGATAGCGCTTGCCGGCAGTCCCTTTTCAACCACGGCTGCTAGTCGCCAAATTATTTTTCGCACAGTCTTCAGATTTTGAATCAGCTGACGGCCTGGGTGATTGAGAATTGTCTCAACGGAGGCGCTCATCCCGGAATCGTATGGTCAAGTGGTGTCCGGAAATTGGCAAGGTCGTGTGGGTTCGACTCCCCCTTCGCTGGCTACTCCGCAATTATCGATCAACTCCGTCAGAGTCTTAATCGAGTCGTCTTTTCGATGTTCGCAGTATTCAACCACGCTGAAGCCAACCACATTAAGAGATTTGGCTAAGGCTTGAATTAGAAGTTGCACTTCCGCAACCGAAGGGCCGCCTCGTGTGGGCATTAAAGAGTTCGAAAAACTATTTGGATTAAAGACATCCAGATCCAGGTGCACGTATCCATTTTTGAATCCAGCCGCACTTATCCGATCTGTTAGCATCTTGGGCGTTGCAAAGTCTTCAGACAAAGTAACCGAGATCGCACTCTTTTCAATAAAAGCCTGCTCAGGCAGATCCAGCTCCCGCGTGCCTGCCAGAAACACTTGCTGGGGCGTTAGTTGGCGCCCTAAGAATGAAGTGTATTCCTCCGGACCTTCGCCCAGCAGAGTCCTCAGCGCCATACCGTGGAAGTGTCCGCTGGTCGACGATTCGGGAGTGTTAAGATCCCCGTGGGCGTCCAGCCAAACCACCGCGAGATCTCCATCATACTTTTCATTAAGGTATCCAACGGGAGCGATCTCAGCGCCACATGTACCGCCAACCATAAGAATTGTGGACGGATTGCGCTGGCGAAGGTCGTGTATTGTTCTTTGAAAGCGGGGAGCAATCGAATTCAAACCAAATACGCCTTTGGTTACCTCCAGCATCTCCTCAATTGGAACATCAACGTGAACAAAATCTTCATCGTTGAAAATTCTTTCGATCACTTTAAGCGCGCCAAAGTATACCGCTGGGTTCTCGCCGCAGCCTTGCCACTCTGGATATGAGATCGCTAGTTTCATGAAAGTTCTCCGAGGTCATTTGACTGTCCCAATGGTGAGCGCTCCCATTTGCTTCATGGGGGACCGTTGCTGCCAGCTCTTCTAGTGGAAGCGAGCTCTGTATTCGCTGGAGACAATGAAAGCCTTAACCATCTCAGCCCGGTCGAAGTCACCACTGAATCGATTCAGTTTATTTAGCCAGAACTGATAGCCCGCTTCATCCGGGTCGCGCCTGAGATATCCAAAGTACTCCGTCAAAACAAATTGATCACTGAACTTCGCCGCGACGTTGTTCGCGCCTTCCGAGGGCAGAAAATAACCTTGGTGTCCCCCCCCCAAAACTTTTCTACCAACGGAATCCACAACTTTCCGTAGTGTTCAAACTCCTTCACCTTGGATGGACCGATTACGTAACGTAAATCACAAGTGACAATTTTCATTTCCTCAGTTCGAATCTGGAGTCTCAGCCTCAAAGACCAAACGATTCAATATGTAAGGCGTAAGATTCCGGAAGGTTCAGCGACCTTACGCAGTCGGCAAGTTCTTTCACGTACTCAGGAGCGGCAAGGCCGGGCGTCATGCGCGAAGCAATGTAGCAGAGCACCGGTTCGAATGTCGGCGTCTCATCGAGCGTTTCTGCGAACATCGCCTGCGGCAAATATTTTAGGCCCAAGCTTTTTTCGAGGTCGGAGTAAATCTTCTCTAGGTCGTTGTGCGTTACGCTGATTACAGCGCCATAGACACTCGCTCCATTGCACGGAACGAGGTTTACGCGTGGGCGGATGGAGAGTTCGAAGTTCATCACCCTGGCCGGCAGCACCTCACCGGCGGCGATGCCATACTCTGCCAGGACTTTAGGGTTCATGAATGTGCCGTAGAAAAAGACACGAACTAGCCGAGACTCTTGGTCCATGCTGTTGCCCCGTCTGCCGCATCTTCCCTCTGGTTTTACGATTTGCTGGCATGCGAAGTAGCGCTATTGACGATCCACCTGGCAAACCTTTCCGACGCACTCGCGATTCCAAGAAAAAGGACCGGTTCAATCAGTTCGATCTCCATTAAGACGAACCCGCGATCGCATTCGATGCCATCGACGCGGGCATAGAGAGGCTGCTCTGGCAACAAAGCCAGGAGGCTGTTTACAAGTGCAACCGTTTGCGCAGCAGGCTCCGCGATTACGGCGTCCCCGCCAAACTGCCACTGAACCCGAAAATCTCCCGGTGTCGGTCTTTTAATCACGGCATGACTGTATTGTCCTCCGATGAACACGAGCGACCACTCACCGCCGAGAATCTCGGGAATAAATTCCTGGACCATGGCCGGCCCCTTCAGACAAATTACTGGCTCGCCCCTGAAGACTCGTCGCAAATTATGCGCGCTGGCTGAGACAGTCGGCTTTACGATTGCGCTCTCCCATCCTCGTGCCGACAAGATTTCGTGGACACTGACCTCTTCGCAATTTTCAATCCAGACTGTGTAAGGGATGGCCGCACCCGCCACTTCCAATTGTCGCAGGTACCTCTTGTCCGCGTTCCAACGAACCCAGGAACTCGTTCGCCCTCAGATGATAGTCCCAGCACGATCTGAGGATGACCTGATCAAACTCAGTCCAATCAACGGGGGCGTCCCAAACGGCGCACTTTGCCTGGACGCCCAAGTGCCGAAGCGCCGGAAGTAAGAGACGGTCATCGTCGGTTAGCTCAGGACAGCCCGCATAACTAACGAGCGCGACCTTATTCATCTTCGAGGGTCCCTTCGACCTTTCCGCCCTCTTTGATGAAATACTCCAGCCCGCCTGGGAATTCCTTCACGCGGAATCCCAGTGATGCAAGCTTGAGAGCGCCCTTGG
>QHXE01000732.1 GCA_003222835.1 Acidobacteriota bacterium
TTGATTAGCTTTATCGGATTGCGATGGATTGGACGACCGCCCGAGTTAGCAATCAACCCGGGCAGCGAGGAGATCGGCGCGCACCTGTTCTTCGCCAAGTTTGCCTCGCAAATCACCGCCGGACTCTTCCTCGCGTTCTTCGCGTTCTTCATGTTGCTCTTGTTCGTCGTTATTCTACGACGCGAGCGGCTCGCATTGATTCCGCTTTGGCTCCTCATCCTGGCTCTCAGCGCGCTGATTACGCAAGCGAATGTGATGATGGTCCCGCTCGTGGCGCTCGACGCTTTCATCCTTGTTTTTGTGCTCTATCGCTACGGCCTGCTGGCGTTGGCCTTTGCTTTATTCGTGAGTCATCTCTGGGTCTTTTTTCCGGTTACCAGCGACTTCACGGCGTGGTACGCAACCGACTTCACCATCTCGCTCGTAATTTGCATCGCGCTCGCCGGCTACGGGTTCTACACCAGCCTGGGCGGCCAGCCGGTTTTCAAGGGTGGACTGTTGCAGGAGTAACTTTAACGAAATACGGACATGGCGAAATCCAAACACGATCCGGGAGTTGCATTTCGAGCCGGCTATGTCGCCCTCATCGGCCGGCCCAACGCCGGTAAGTCGACGCTCCTGAATCGCCTTGTCGGCGAAAAGATCGCCGCTGTCTCTAACAAACCGCAGACAACTCGCTTCAAGATTCTAGGGATCGTTACTCGTCCTGAAGGACAGATTGTCTTGGTTGACACGCCGGGCGTGCATAAACCTGGTTACGAACTAAATCGGCGCATGATGGTCGCGGTGCACGATGCCTTGCTCGGCGTCGATCTGGTTTGCTTGATTCGCGATGCTGCGTCAGGTTCAACGGGCCAGGGTGATCGGTTCACGCTTGATCTGGTTAAGCAATCCGACAAGCCCTCGCTGCTGCTGCTGAACAAGACAGACAAGCTGGCCGACAAGTCGAAGCTGCTGCCACTAATTGAATGGTATCAGCAAGAGCATAACTGGCAAGCCATTGTTCCGATCTCGGCCTTAAGAGGCGATCAGATCGAAGTACTCCTCGACGAAATCATCGAGCAGCTCCCGGTTGGCGAGCCATTGTTTTCTGCAGACGAATGCACCGATCAGCCGATGCGCGTTTTGGCCGCTGAAATCGTGCGCGAAAAAATTCTCGAAGTAACCGGCCAAGAGATTCCTTACGTGACTGCGGTAGTAACGGAAAAATGGGAAGAAGTGCGTGAAGATTTCACACGTATCTATTGCGCCATCTTCGT
>QHXE01000377.1 GCA_003222835.1 Acidobacteriota bacterium
ACCGTTGTGACCGTGGCTGCAAGCAGTGCAAGCGCATCAATCACGTCCGTCTCCTTCGGAGCAGCGCTGGTTTGAGCCCCCAAGACGGCGGCACAATCCGGCAGTTCACCAAGAGCTTGATGTGAGCTAGCTGGGGCGGCGGAAGCACCTGGATCACGCCCTGAAGGCAATCGACGGGACTGTCATAAGGGTCGAAAGGTTCGTTGCTCCCGTAATCTTCCTCCTCCATGAAGCCACCACCGGTATGCGCATTCAACATCGTGATGGATAGGTGCCGTTCTGCGTTCGGGGCCGGCACAGGTTTCTCGGCTCCAGGTGACACCTGCCACGCGAGTATCGCGAGGAGGCAAACGATGAGCGGTTTGAACCACTCGAGTCCGGTCTTGAGCATGATCGCCGTCCTACAAGTCGGTCGTTCCATGAGGCTTCTGATCCTCGTGAATCTTCAGCACGGCCGCCGAGAGCTCCGCGGCGTCGCCGAGCGTCTCATCCGGTCGGGGCAGGCTCAAAGTGGCGCCCCACGTGCGCCAGGCCTCGAGAAAATCGCTGCGCAGTGTGTCGAAGTCGGCCGCGAGCGCAGTGCGCGCGCGCGTGTAGGCTCCGCTCGGGCTGTACGCGAAGCCGAGCGCGAGCACGCCGTGGCGGCTGCCGGCTCCGCCGCTGATCGCGACCGTGCCGTCGGTGGCCGATTGAAATCGGTACGTCAGCTCGCCATGGCGCGTCAGGTCTTGCCAGCTGTCCGAAGCACCGACGAAGCCGCAGCTCAGGCGCTCGAATGGCACGCTCGCCGCAAGGCACAGCGCGCAGCCGCCGCCGCGCTGGCCCGTCGAGGGCCAATAAACCTCGTTGACGATGCCGTGTCCGATCGTGGCCCAAAGCCGCGAGCTGCCGAGCGCGGTAGTGACGAAGTCCTTGTCGCTCGAGCTCCAGGTCGGGGCAATCCCGGGCGCGCCGAACGCTTCTTCGCCTGAGCCGGGCTTCACTGATTGGCTCCGCCAGTCTCAGAACTGGTAGCCGATGCTCAAGGTCGTCTCCGCAGTGTTCAGCCCCTGTCCGTGATCGCTGACCAGCTTGCTCAGATAGCGGTAACGCGTGTCGAAGTCGATGAACACGTTGTCCCGGAGGTAGTACTTCGCGCCGAGCCCGATGTTGGCCGTACAGCCGTTGGTGTCGGCGAGCGTCACCGGAGTGGTTCCCGCAATGGCGAGCGCTGAGTGGTCGAGGTTGGCCCAGGCATAGCCGACGCCGAGCACCGTGTAGCCGATGAACGGATGGCCGGCGACTCGGTAGCCCGGCGTGAAATTCAACAGCACGTCGAGGTCGACAGTCGTGAGGCCGAGATCATCGGTTCCGCCCGGGGCGTGGCCGGCCCGGCTCGGACTGTAGCCGGCGGAGAGCTGCACACCCCACAGGTTCGTGAAGTAGTAGGTGTAACGGCCGCCGAAGGTGACACTGTCATCGAGGCGCGGAGTGCGGCCCGAGAGCGGCGTGTCGGTGAGGCGGTCGCCGAACAGCTCACCTGCATAGATCTGCACATCCTGCGAGCCGGAGCTCACCTGCGCGCGCGCCAGCTCCGAGCGTGCGGCTACGAACATCGCGACGACACCCAGCAGACCGATTCGACGGCTCATGTGTGCTCCTTCCATTTCGCTCGCGTCCGCCTCGGGCGACGCTTCCTCTGGAAGCACGTTATGAGCCGTGCGTGAGGGGAACAATCGTTCAGGAGTAAATGCTGCGTTTCATGCCAACGCATCCGAGGGAAACCAACTTGTCGACAGAGCCCGGCCTCCGTAATTCGGCGCAGCGCCGGATCCCTCCAAGGGAGGATTGGCTTCTCGAGCGCGCTGCTACGCGTCCGCGGTCACTGCATGATCCAGCCGTGGCTCACGATCAGGGATTGCCCGGTGAGGGCGTTCGGCTTGAAGGAGGCGAGAAACAGAGCCGTCTCCGCGACGTCGCGAAACGTGCTGAATTCACCGTCGACCGTGTCCTTGAGCATGATGGTCTTGACGACGGCCTCCTCCGTGATGCCTAGCTTCTGCGCCTGCTCCGGGGTCTGCTTGTCGACGGGCGGCGGCATGCGATCACGGTATGCGCCGGGTGGCGAGGAACACAACGCCCCTAAGAGAGATGCTGCGTTTCCCCTGGCGAATGCGTAATCGCGGGCCCGGGGTCAGACGGCGGCAGGCAGCTTGACCTGGGGAACTCTGGACGAGTATTCGAGCACGAAATCGATGAAGGCACGGAGCTTGAGCGGCACGTACCGGCGGCTTACGTAGACCAGATAAAGAGTCGCTTCCCGCAGGTAATACTCGGTCAGGACCGGGACTAGGACGTTCTGGAACTCCGGTTCGTCGAAGTAAATGCTCGGCAGCGGCGCAAGACCTGTTCCCGCCGCCACGGCGTTCACCACACCGGCCATGGCTCGGTACCGTTGCACGCCCCGTACGGCGACCTCGACCTTTCCCTTCGGGCCCGTGAGAACCCAGGAGCTGACGTTGCCCACCGCCACGTGGTGGTGACCGGCGAGATCTTCAGGGGACTTTGGGGCTCCCTTGCGCTTCACGTACTCGCGCGAGGCTGTAATGACGAAGGAAATTGGGCGCACCGGCCGGGCGATGAGACCCGCCCCGAGGGAGTCCGAGTCCGGCGCCACCCGCAAGGCGACATCGTAACCCTCCTCGACGAGATCGACGACGCGGTCCTCGAAAGAGATGTCGACGACGATTTCTGGATAGCGGCTCCTGAACTCAGAGAGCAAGTCCGCCATCCGTTGCGAAGCGAACCAGCTCGGTCCGGTGATGCGCAGCGTGCCGCGCGGGGCTGTACCAAGGGATCCCAATTCCAGCTCGGTCTCCGCCAGGTCATCCAGGATCGTCTTACAGCGCTCGAAATACACCCTGCCCAGCTCGGTCAGGCTGAGCGTACGGCTGTTGCGATTGAGGAGACGGACCCCGAGGCGCTTCTCGGCCTGCATCACGTGTTTGCTGACCATTGCCGGGGACAGGTCCAGCCGGTCGGCGGCGGCGGCGAAGCTGCCCGACTCGACGACCTGCCGGAACACCTTGATGCCCGTCAGCGTGTCCACCCCCCATAGTTTACTACGCAGCCGCGCGCGGTGGCCCACGCGGCGTCCTCTCGGATGAGCCGGCATTTCGTCTGTCGTCCGGGAGAGAGGCGACTCCTCTCGCCCCGAGCACAAAGAAGATCAGCAGCGCGAGGCAGACCGGGATCCCGATGAGCAGGGCCAACGCGACACGAAAGAGCACGCGCATCGGAGCTTCCCACTAACGTTGGCTGCCCCGCGGCCGCCGTAGCCGCTGCTGCAGCGCGGGGTGCGAAGACCACGAAAAGAGAAGGCTGCCTCTGTCTGACCTCATGACCGGCAGCCTAGGGCCGCTGCCGTCAGTGAACAATTCGTAGGCGATGGATGCAGCGTTTCGTGACAGGAAATCACTTCATCGTGACATCAGGCGGCCGGGCAAACGCGCGGAAGTTGCTGGACATCGTGCGCAGCGCGCCGCGCAGCGTCGCGGCATTAACTGGGATGAAACGTTTCGTCAACACGGCGGGCCTTGTTCGCGAAGCCAGCGCGTCAAAGGATTGCCGCCATGCCGTTGCCCGTGGTCCACATCCGAGTCAAGGCCGTCATTCACGGCATATGGATTGCGCTGCTGGTTGGCGCAGGCTGCGCGCCTGGGTCTGCGCGCGCACACCCCATGTGTGAGAGCTGCGAAGTACAGATCGGTGTCGGCGGCACCTATCACTTCTGGGGCAGGACCGGCGGCGTGGTGCTGCCGATGAGCCTGACCTGGAGTGACGCCCGCTACGAGTTCGCAGTCTTCCGCGTCAGCTCCCAGCAGACTCTTCACGACGCGAACTATCGCAACGGGCGGGTGATGGCCCATCCCTACTGGGGACTGTCCATCTCACACCGCTGGCGACTAGTGGAACGAGGTCCTGTTCGCGCATTCTTCGGCTTCGGACTCGCGGCAAAGAATGAATCGGATCAACTCAGCGTCACACGACTGGACTTTGCGTCTCAGCTTGGCCTGCGCTTTCGACTGCCGGGGGATCGTGCAGTCGCTGAGCTGGCGGTGAGACACTGGTCGAACGGTGGCATTCGCCTGCCGAACCGTGGACAGGACTTTGCGACCCTGACGGTGCGCCTCAACTCGGGACTATTCGGGGTCGAGAGGGCGGAGCAGATCTCGCGTGACGAGTTGGTGAATTCCAGAGGCGCGCTCCCTGCCGCCAATAGCGGCATTGAGGGCTTGCCATGAACGAGCGCGAGGTCCGAGACCGGTGTAGTCCGCAAATATTGCGTCCAGCTCAGGCAGGGCACAGCGAATACTCGTGATGCAGCCCCCGAGCACCGCTTTGCTACGCACTGAGCCGAAGTCCCAGGCGCTACGGGTTCCCAATCGCACACCCTTTAGATCGGATTTGTCTCTTCCGTAACGAGACAGGCGTCGTTGCGTGTCGAGACGCGCGTCGAGGGTCTGTTCGGACTTGGGTTCTTTGATCATACCGCGTGCCCTCTCTAACGTGCGACGATCGCACCGAGGTTCCCCGCGTCGGCGAGTTCGCGCAGCACCCGATGCCGAAGATCAGTCCAGCTCTCATCACGTCGTTTGACCGGCGTGCTCCTAACCCTAGGGCGCACCTGCGGGCACCCTGCGATTATAAGTGCCCTCCCTGATGTACCAGGGTTTGTTGTTGCGCAGACGCTTGAACGAAGCAGCTCATCGCGACAGCTTCGAATGTCTGCACGCGGCCAGGCTCGGCGCATGTGTGCGATCTCCGGGCGGGGGGTGGTGCGGTGACCCTTTCGGGAGAAGACAAAGAATGTGCGTTTGCTTCAGTCTCATCTTCGCAGACGCGGCGGCACCATTTGCCCGTTTGCGGATGACGATCAGATTTTTTCGTGGAGGTGTTATTCGATGCGCAACATGATCATTTCTTTGGCGGCGTGCACTCTGCTCGGCGCCGCCGCGTATGGGCACGAGGCTGATTCGTCCGCCCCGGTCGCAGACAATGCTGCACCCGACGGCGCCGTGACCCTGAAGGGCGGCAGCGTAGCTGCCGGCATCGGCTATACCTGGGGTCACGGTGAGCTCAAGTACCGCGACGGGTTGCATCAGTTCTCGATCAAGGGAGTCTCCATCGTCGATGTGGGCGCGACCAATTACACCGCCGCGGGGAGCGTCTATAACCTGAGGGACCTCTCCGACTTCGCCGGGAACTATGTCGCCGCGAGTGCTGGTATCACCGTGGCTGGAGGGGGCACTGCTGTCTACCTCAAAAATGAGCACGGCGTGGTCATCAAGCTCGTCTCGACCGAGGTAGGGCTGAAATTCAATTTATCAGCCGACGGCGTGCATATCGCACTGAAGAGCTGAAAGTGACAGGTGGGTTGCGGACGCCGAGGGGCTGCGTCGCCTCGACGTGACGCCCCTTGTGAATCTCATCGACTGGGAGGTGGCGGCGGTCGACTTTCGCATCGAGGGCATTCTGATGGCACCGGCGCAGGCCATTCCGCGCCTTCTGGCTAGAGGGCCGAACAGCTCGAGCTCTGGGAGATCCAAGAGGCCTTCGCCTGGCCACGGCCTGTGAGGCCCGGCGACGAGCTGCATTTCCAAATGGAGGTGCTGAGCCCGGCGGATGGGAGTGTGATCACGACAACCCCTTCTAAGCTCCTGTTGAGTTTCTCGGAAGCGGCGCGACTGACCGCCTTGTCGATTCAGAAGGGTAATGAGCCCCGGCAGAGCCTGAAACCGCTGCCCAGCACCGCGGCGCAGCAGATCTCCGTCCCTCCGCCTCTCAACTGACGCCCGGCACCTACTCAGTCAACTGGCGCGTGCTGAGCGATGACGGCCACGTGATGTCAGGCGCGCTGCAGTTCACGCTGGCCCCCGACCGCGCGGCAGATCACCCGGCACAGCACTGACGGGCGGCACACGAATTCCGGACGTTCTCTCGGTGGCCCTGCGGGCGTTGAGCTTCGTTCTTCTATTCCAGGCGGCAACTCGACCGCGGTCTGACCGGTATCATAAGCCTCAGCGTGGTCGTAGGTAGCGAAACCACCGGTGGGCCAGAGTCAGGTCGCGCGAAGCGTCATCTCCTCGGCCCTTGCGTGATAGAGCTCTTTGCATCAGATACAGCGGCCAAATCAGAGTCTTCCTAAATGAAATTAACCACACGCGAGGATCACGGACAGCCGTCCGACCCGCGCGCCGGTCACAAGATGACGGACGATCAAGGCGGCCACGATCGACACGCCGGCCACTCCGTAGCGATGTTTCGGGACAAATTCTGGCTGAGTTTTGCCCTGACGATTCCCGTCGTTATTTGGTCGAGCGACGTTCAGGGTTGGTTTGGATATACAGCGCCTTCCTTCCCCGGCTCGAAGCTAATCCCGGCGATTCTCGGAACGCTGGTCTTCATCTATGGTGGCCTGGTTTTCATCCGCGGGGCTCAGCGCGAACTGGCAGATCACAAGCCTGGCATGATGACCCTCATCAGCCTGGCGATCATTGTCGCGTTTGGAACCTCGCTTGCTGCGACATTTGGTCTCTTCGAGATCGACGTATGGTGGGAACTCGCCTCGCTGATTACGATCATGGTCCTCGGCCACTGGCTGGAAATGCGCGCCATTTCCCAGGCTCGTGGCGCGCTCAGTGCGCTCGCGGCCCTGCTCCCGGACACCGCTGAGCGCGTGACTGGCACAGACACTCAGTCAGTTCCGCTGTCTGAGTTGAGAACCGGCGACGTCCTTCTCATCCGGCCCGGGGCCCGGGTTCCGGCAGATGGCACTGTCATCGAGGGCGCTGCCGAAGTTGACGAGTCAATGATCACCGGCGAGTCTAAAACGGTGCCGAAGGGCGCGGGTGCCAGAGTTACTGCGGGAACAGTTGCCAGTGGTGGCAGCCTTCGTGTGCGAGTGACCGCAATCGGGGACCAAACCGCTCTCTCCGGAATCATGCGGCTGGTTGCGGCTGCGCAGGCGTCCGGTTCTCGCACGCAAGCTCTTGCCGATCGGGCAGCGGCGATCCTGTTCTACGTGGCAGTCGTAGCGGGCGCTGTGACGTTCACCTTCTGGTGGCTTTCCGGCGACAAGGAACATGCCCTGATTCGAACGGCAACGGTCCTGATCATCGCTTGCCCGCATGCGCTTGGACTCGCGATTCCGCTCGTGATCGCCATTGCGACGTCACTAGGGGCCCGGAATGGGCTCCTTGTTAAGGACAGACTCGCGCTCGAACGCGCCCGAAATCTGGACATGGTCATTTTCGACAAGACCGGAACTTTGACGCTTGGCGCTCCTGCAGTCTCGGACGTCGCCGCTGCACCTGGCATCACCGAAGGCGCTCTGATTGGCCAGGCCGCCGCCGTCGAGTCCAGTTCCGAACACCCGCTCGCCAAAGCAATCGTCGCCGAAGCCAAGCGCCGCGAGGTGGCCCAAGCGGCAGCCACGGATTTCAAGGCGCTGCCCGGGCGAGGAGCGGAAGCGCTCGTACAGGGCAGGATAGTCAAGGTCGGCGGACCACGTTTGCTCTCTGAGGCCAACGTTTCGGTACCGGCAGAACTCGAAAAACGCACTGCCGCATGGAGTTCAGATGGGAAGACGGTTCTCTATGCCGTTGCACAAGGAGGACTGCTCGGAGCTTTCACAGTGGAAGATGAGATCCGCCCCGAATCTGCTGAAGCCGTCACCGAACTCCACGCCCTTGGGATCCGGGTCGCGATGATCACGGGAGATTCGCAGGCAGTTGCCGATTCAGTCGCTCGGCGTCTCGGAATCGATGAAGTCGCAGCCGAGGTGCTTCCCGCTGACAAGGCTTCGGCAGTAAAGCGCTTTCAGGCTGGTGGCAACAAGGTCGCGATGGTCGGCGACGGCGTGAACGACGCGCCGGCCCTGGCCACCGCCAATGTAGGAATCGCGATCGGTGCGGGAACGGACGTCGCGATTGAATCCGCGGGAATCGTGCTCGTGCGTAGCGATCCTCGCGACGTAGTCGGGGCAATCGAGCTGTCGCGAGCAACCTACAGAAAGATGGTGCAAAATCTCGTTTGGGCGAGCGCTTATAACCTCGTCTCCATTCCGATCGCGGGGGGTCTGCTGGTTCGCTGGGGGTTTGATCTCCCCATGAGTGTCGGCGCAGTCGCGATGAGCGCGTCGACCATGATCGTGGCTGCGAACGCGCAACTGCTTCGCCGAGAGAAGCTGCGGCGCGCGAGCCACTGATCGTCCAATCCGCGCCGCGGAGCGAGGAGTGTTCGTATAGAAGCAGGCATGCCTCGTCGAACTCGAGTCGCGGGCTGCGGGGAAAGAGCTTGGCACGATCGCCGTAGCCGAGATTGCAGAGAAAATTCGACCTGACATGATCTTCCGGAAAAAACTCGATCAGAGCTTCCACAACCACGAGCACCAAGCCACGAGCCACCCAAGCCCAAGATGCCCGCACAATCCGGTGAGTACAGCGTGGCGATCATCAGAAATCTTACAAGGCGAATGTCGGCGGTTCGAGCCCGTCAGCACCCACCAACTGATTCAATCGGCGATGTGGGCGGTCCTCCGCGGGATCCGACTCCACAGTGCGCTCAGCGGGACCGCAAGCAGCCGTTCTCCAAAGGGTAGTGCGTGATCGCCGTCGTATAGGACGATCCCGCCATGGAAGCGAGGGCCCAGCAGCTCGCGCAGGCGCTTGATACCTCGGAAATCGGCCTCGTGGACGGAGCTGGCCGCTTTCACTTCGATGCCTACGTGTTGAGTGCCCCGCTGCACGACGATGTCAACCTCGTAACCGTCCTTATCGCGCAGGTGGTAAAGCGCGATGCGTTCCGGGTGAGCGGCGGCTTGCTTCGCTATTTCACCGAAGACAAAGGTCTCCAGCAGCTGGCCGAGGAGCACACGCTGATCGTACAGCTCGGCTGCGCCGCAGCGCAGCAGAGTGCACGCCAGGCCGGTATCGCCGAAGTGCAGCTTCGGGGTTTTGATCAGCCGCTTAGCGCGATTGCTGAACCATGGCGGCAGGAATTCCACCAGGAACAGACGTTCCATCAATGTAAGGTAGCTGCGGATAGTGGGGCGGCTGAGCTCGAATGCGCTCGCCAGCTCGCTGAGGTTGGCAAGTCGAGCGGTTTGGCTCGCGGCAAGTGTGAGAAGCTTCGGCAGCGCATCGAGGTGGGCGATGTGAGCCAGCTCGTGCACGTCCCGCTGGACGAGTGTTTCTATGTAATTCGCGTGCCAGTCATCGCGTCGCTTCGCTGTGCGCTTCTGGACAACGGGGTAGCCGCCGCGGACGATGCGCTCCGCTATCTCCTTGCCGAGAGTTCTGCCGGGCGGAAAGATTTGCCGGTCGCTGAAGAGTGCATTCAGAAATGCCGGTGGAGCGCGTTCCAGCTCGATCTGCGCCAGCGGGTAAAGCCGCAGGATCTCAATGCGACCGGCCAACGAGTCCGAGAGACGCGGGACCAGGAGCACATTTGACGAGCCGGTGAGGATGAGGCGCACGGAGGCGCGGTTAGCGTCGACCGTTGGTTTAAGAGCCGCAAACAGCTCGGGGACACGCTGGACCTCGTCGAGAATTGCGCGTCGTTCCAGGCGAGCGACGAAGCCGGTGACATCCGCGCGTGCCGCGGCGCGCGTCGCCGCGTCGTCGAGAGTGTAGTAGCGGAAGCCACGTCGTCTGCCAACTTGCTGCGCAAGCGTGGTCTTACCGCATTGTCGGGGGCCGTGGATCAGGACTACAGGCGTGTCCGCGAGTGCCGCTGTCAGGGCCGACTCTGCCAGCCTCCGGTATAAACGTTGAGCCATACCGGCTAATTGTAAAGCAAGTAACCGGCTAATTGAAAGGTTAGGTACCGGCTAACTAAAAGTCAAAGTACCGGCTGATTGGAACCTGTCCAACGCGTCGAATCGGGAATGGCGCGCCCCGTTCGACGGCCCGCCGTGATGAGTTCTGCGCGACTCTGCTGCCAAGGAAGAGGCGCGCCGGCTCGGTATCTCGCTCGCTGAATTGCTCCGGCGGTCATTGCGGCTGACGTTGCCAACGGACCAATCGCGCCCGTGGATGCGTTATGCGGGAATGATTGAATCCGGAGATGCTCGCTCTAGTCAGCGCATTGACGACATCGTCTATGGCCAAAAAGACTGAGAGCTACGCGGATACCTCCGCATTCATAGCATTCGCGGACAAATCAGACAGCTATCACGCGCTTTTCAAGCGCTTGTTCTCTGAACCGCCGGCGCTTTTGACCAGCACCATGGTGGTAGCGGAAGGCCACGCGTGGTTTCTCAAGCGCTACGACCGCACGCGGGCCTTACAGTTTCTCGCGATGATCGAAGAGATGAGGTTTCTCGAGATCATTCCCACCGGACAACGTGAACTGGACGCAGCGATCGCCATTCTCCGAAAATTCTCCGATCAGGACCTGACCCTCGTCGATGCCACAGGCTTAGGTCTGATGGCGGCACGCCGTATCAGATCGTGCTGGTCGACCGACTTTCACCTCGGACTTACCGGCATCCCGCTCATCGTCCACGCCCATTGAGAGCGGTACGGGCGGTCACAGGAACGATGAGACACCCTGCCCAAGGTCTTAGACGTGCTCGCACCGTTAGGATACCGCCGCGACGAGTTCAATCTGAGCCGTATGTCCGTGAGCTCGCGATCGCCGGTGGTCGCAGGCCAGCAACGGAGCGGCGAGTGCCTCGGCAAGCGCCACGTACACCGCCCGTACGCTGACATGACCGACCGTAGACCCGAGACTCGACGAAGCAATGGACGGTGAGCGTGTCGCTCGATAACGAGCCGCTCGAAGTCCTCAAGGGCCACATCCGCGCGCGCTGGCGTGATTTGACGGGCCTGTACCAGGCGGCGCAACACCTGAGTCGGCGACAACTTGCCGGTATAGCGCTCTCGCTGATTCAAGCGCTCAAGCATCTCTTCCGGTGTCGGCTTGCGAGGGGCCAACGGTCCCCGCGTTTGTCGTCACGCGACCGCATGCAGCGACTTAACCTTCGGTTTCACCTGCTGCCGCACGAGCCACAGATCGTACTGAGCCTGCAGATTGACCCAGATCTCCGGCTCAGTGCCGAAGACCCCCGCAAGCCTCACCGCCATATCCGGCGTGACCGGTGCGCGACCGTTGACGATCGCCGAGACGTGCTTGCGGGTCACCCCGAGCGCATCGGCCACCTTCGTCACGGTGACGCCAAGTGGCACTATATACATCTCTTTCAGGATCTCTCCCGGATGAGCCGGGCTGTGCATCCGACCTGAGCTCTCAATGGTACCGGCCACCCTTGAGGGGATGGAACCGCATCCCCGGCATGTTCATCTGTCTCGCATGCGTCGCAGTATTGGGCGTGGTCAGGATCAGATTCAGACGCTTCACCTGCTTCGGCTGTAGCTTGCGGGCGTTAGCCTGCAGCGCGTGCGCGAATCACCGGCCCAGAGCCTGAGGCATCAAGGGTGGGACTTGAGCAGATAGCTCTTCACGTGCACCACGGCTTCCCGC
>QHXE01000733.1 GCA_003222835.1 Acidobacteriota bacterium
TACGGCGCTCTGGATGTCCTCCTGACTGCCTTTATTCATCCTGTGAACCCCCGGCGCATGGCTTCAGGCGCCAGCGGCCGGACTTCCACTGCGCCGATCGATGCACCCGGGCATCGCGCAGCCCATTCGAGCGCGGCGTCAAGGGAAGGGAGTTCCAGGATGATGAATCCTGCCAGTTGTTCCTTCGTCTCCGCGTAGGGCCCATCCTGCACGCGGCGCTTTCCCTCCTTAAGACGTACGGTCGTTCCCGTCTCTGGCGCTTCAAGAGCATTGGCGCCGACGTAGACGCCGGCCTCGACGAGCGCCTTATAGTAGGCCCGCCAAGCGCCGAGATGAGGATCGCTATAGTCGTTCTTCCGCATCGCAAACTCTTCCGGTGTATGGTAGATCATCAGAGCAAACTGCATCGGTTTTCTCCTTTGGCGCAACTCTCGTTGGCTTTACCAGCGTCTATCCGTATGACGGACGAGAAGCGGTCCATTCTACAGCCCTCAGAAAATCTGCTGCGGATTTCAACTGGAGTAGAAGACCTTCGCCGTTCTTATTGGATGACGGACCACCCGGAAGTTATCAGCTCGCCTGTCGGGTGAGTACCGATAAACGCCCAGCAGTGACCGATCAACCGCTGGCGGTAAGCCGGCTTGACCGAGTATGAATAGAACCACTCTTCTTGAGATTACCGAGCGCCAGCCCTGCGCTCCTTATCGTCTTGCCGACAGACGCTTCAAGTGCGAGCGTCCCCAGCTACACATCATTTGGACCACTGGGCCGAGCGTCCTTCCATACGAGGAAAGTGAATAGTAAACGCAGGGCGGAATCGTTTTCTTATCGTCTCTTTTGACGATGCCATCGGCAACAAGCTCCTGAAGATGCCGGATCAGCATGCGCTCTGTGATCCCGGGAATGGAACGCTTGAGTTCGCTGGTGCGTCTTGGCCGATCCTGCAGACGCCACAGAATCGTACCTTTCCAACGGCCGTCCATGACTCGCATCATCGCGTCGACGGGACACTCGCCCACTTCTTTTTTCGAGACCGGCATTTTCTCTCCAATACTGACAAATATGGCAGTACCTTGACACCTGTCAGTATAACATCACACACTTAGGGTCATGGAGGATTTTATGAGCAACAAACATCTCGGACGGCTCTTCGCACAAGCGCTAAACGAAAAACGGGTTGCACTCTTCGACGAGTTCATCCATCCGGAGTACAAGAACCACAACGCATACGTACAGCCGGGCCCGGCGGGCGTTAAAGCATTCTTTCGGCACTACCTCGACGCATTTCCCGATACGAACGTTGTAATGGAGGACGTGATCGAAGAGGACGATCGCATAAGCGCCCGCTTCACCTACAACGGAACCTTTAGCAACCCATTTATGGGCTATCGGCCCAACAGTGCTTCGATTCAAATGCGAAGCATCGATATCTGGCGCGTCAAAGACGGGAAGTTCGTAGAACACTGGGACGAACTCAACCTACTGGAAGTATTCCAGAAGCTCGGGGCGGCGACGGTGAGAAAGCCGGAGGAACAATGAACCATCTCATATGGGCGGTTTCTCTGGTCGGCATCCTAAGCACGGCTGTGATTTGCGGCACGGACATGTTCTTTTTGACTGTGGGCCGACCCGCTCTAAGGATGGCTTCGCCATCTGCCGGAACGGAGGTTATGGGATTTTTCCATTTCTACGCTGACGCACGAATGCCGATCTGGGGCGTCTTGGCGATCTTGTCGAACCTTTTCCTGGGCCTGTTGACCCGAGGTGGACATCGAGGCCTCTATTTGTTATCGGTCTCTGTGCTGATCCTGTTCGTCGTTTTATACAATCGTTTGTCAAAGCCAATCAATCGACTTCAAACGGAAGCGGCAAAAACGAGAGGAATGCTCGACAATGCTCGAGAGCTGCAAGCGACGTGGGATCGATCGGTGATGATCCGTACTCCGCTGCTCGTTGTGTCCCTGATTGCCCAATGCCTAGCATTGCTTGCTACTTC
>QHXE01000734.1 GCA_003222835.1 Acidobacteriota bacterium
TGTCCTCGCTCGCGAGAAATGAAAACTGATCGACGGGACTGCCTGACACTCCGATGGCACTCGGGCTCGATCCATCGAGCGGCATGCGATAGAGCATCGACTGCTCATTCGTTTTCTGTCCGTAACGCGCCCAGTTCGTGGTCCACACGTACACCGAATCGGGCGAGACATAGAACACGCGGCCAGGCGCGCCCAACACCGCCGTCGCTTCGCACTTGAAATTTTCTTCCGCCAGATCGCAAACCGTGAGCGGCGTCGCGCCCTTGTGCCACTTGCGCACCGCCGGAAACTGCCCGAACGGATCGTTGCTCTCGGGATTCAGGTAGAGCGGCGTGTAGAAGATGAGCTTGCTGCCAATCAAACGGCTCGCATAGTTGCGCGACGAATAGTAATCGTTCGAGCGCAGATGATAAGTCGATCGATACGCGAGATTGCCGGCGCGATCGATTCGGAAAAGACCGACCTCGGTGCCGCCGCGTTCGTAGCTGTAGCCGATGACCGCGATCGTGTCTTCCGAGACCAGCATTTCGTCATACCAGGTGTAGCGCGGATCGATTTCCGCACCGAAGGCATCGACCGCCGAGATTGGTTTCAGACTTCCATCACCGATGGCGACCGTAAATAAGCGTCCACGTCTTAAAACCACCAGGTGATCGCCATGCAGTTTGACGATGCCACCTTCGTCAACGCCGGTGTGCTGCGTATTGGTAATCGACTCTTCATCTTTCGCAGCATAGCCCTCGGCGGCCTTGGCCGGTGATGCTGTTTGATTGGCCACTCCTGCAAGCCCTGACGGAGCCGGCGGATTTGCGCCCGCTTCGCGACGCGCGCGTTCCATTGCTCGCCTTCGTTCTTCGGCTAATTGACGGAAGTAATTCTTGAGTTCGTCTTCCGAACCGAAGGCGCGCATCGTCTTTTTCGCATCGTTGTTCCAAGTCAGCGCTGATGAATTGGGCGGATTAGGCCTAGCCGCGCTGCTGACCGCTCGGCCTGCGCAGGCCGCCAAAGCTGTAATTATCAGCACCGCGGCGACGGCGGAAAAAATGAATGAGGTTGCGGAAAGCGCGAACGTTCTGGCGGATTTGATAAAGTCCTTCATGGCTAAACTGGCGTCTCCTTGATTTGTGTTAGTCGAACAACCGAGGCATGAACGACGCAGCTTGGCCGGACTTGCATGGGAATCATTATGGTGTATTACGACTCTTCAGTCTGTGGTCAAGTCTGATCGCAGACTGAAGTCTACGCTACGTACAGCGAAGCGTGTTCTTCCGCTTCCAATTTGATAAAATCGCGCTTTACGAACGGAGGAATCAGCGGAAATGGATGTTCTCAAATTGGCGAATAGGAAATATCGCTGGCGTCGCCGGCTGGTTCTGGCGTTGAGCACAACATCTCTTCTTCTGATGGGGCCTGCAGGAACGACCTGGACGAGAATCGTCAACTCACAAGTCCAGGACGACGGCGTCTTCGAGACCGAAATGAACAAAGGGCTCGATCTTCTGCGGCGGCATCGTTATGAAGACGCGCTAAAAAGCTTTAAGCACGCGAATGAAATGCATGAAAAGAAGTGCGCCGAGTGTTTCTATGGCATGGCCCAGGCTTACCAGGGATTGCAGGCCTATAAGAACGTAATCGAAAGCTGCGATAAGGCGATAGAACTCGCAGCGAACGATACCGAACTAATGGCCCAGGCGTACAACCTGAAAGGCATTGCCCTGCAATCACAGACCGAGATCAAGGACCTGAAGAAACAACAGATAGTCGAAGGTGTATTTCGTCAGGGATTGGCGCTGAATGCCGAGCTGCCGATCCTTCATTACAACCTCGGCATCACACTGTTGCGGGAGTCACGTGACGCGGAGGGAATTGCCGAGCTAAAGAAATACATCCAGCTACAGCCGGATGGCTCCGATGCCGGGACCGCCTCGAAGATGATCGAGAACCCACGAAGGGCCAGGGAGGCATACGCTCCTGATTTTTCGATCACTACATCGGAAGGTGAATACATCGCACTGGACGACTTGCGGGGCAGAGTCGTTTTGCTTGATTTTTGGGGAACCTGGTGCCCTCCCTGTGTAGCGTCCGTGCCGTCGCTTCGTGACATGCATAAGCGGTACGCGAAAGAAAAGTCGTTCGTGATGATCTCGGTCAGCGTGCACGACGAAGAGGACAAATGGCGCGGCTTCATTTTCAAGAACCAGATGGACTGGTCACAATTCCGGGATCGCGACGGCAAGATGCAGCGGGCCTTCCGAGTTGATAAATTTCCCACTTACATTCTGATCGACCACGAAGGAATCGTGCGTTTTCGCGCAAGCGGTTTGAGCTTCGAGCGAGAGGCGGCCCTTAATGAAGCCATTCACAAACAAATCAAGATTGTTGCTAAGACGGGACCCGCCGAGTGACCACTGATAATCTGTTACTAGTGTGGTGTTTCTGGAGTTCGCTAAAATAAACCTAGCCTGCGGAGCAGGCGATAGCATAAAGCCTGGGGTGGAGCGCAGCGGAACCCCAGGTTGATAGCCGCGTAATCCTTAGCCCGCGAAAGCGGGCGGCTGAGTGTCGGATGGTTGTTAACCTCAAATGGAAATAACGCGGTTTGCTGGTAACCGTCTGTCGCCCGCTGACGCGGGCTGGGACACTTCCATGACCGCATCCTGGGGCTCACGCCCCAGGCTCTATGCTGCCGCCTGCTCCGCAGGCTGAGTGTCGGTCGCTGACTTTTTCAGCGAACTTTAGAGAAATGAGAGTTGCGGTGCGATTGA
>QHXE01000378.1 GCA_003222835.1 Acidobacteriota bacterium
AAGTTTCTATTGTGAAATCAGGAGAATAGAATTGGAGGTCCACGGGGCGCGTGGCGCCGGACCAACGCGTCGCGCGCTCGCGCGAAATCTTCACGAAGGCTTCCAAAACTGATGTTGGTAGGAAGCGGCAGGCGTTCCGAGTCAGTCACCGAAGACGAATTGCGTTGCCGATTGAGATTGGCGCAACCTGAAACACCGCCGCGGCAATCCGGCGTAACTCGACCTATCAAAGCCGCTGCCGATCCTTTTGGTCGAGCGGACTCGTTCCGTACTGTGTATACGATTTTCGCGATCGGAACCGCAATCAAGCCGATTCGATTTGAAACGCCGCAGAACGCCTCCGATGCTCTCTTAAGCCTGTGCGCTTTGGGTGTACGAACAGCCGCATGACAAGACCCATTCATGCAAGAGCCGGCTACATGCGCCGCGTGCCCCGCACAACAGGCGAGCCTGCAAATAGAGTCCGCGGATACTGATGCGATGGGAACGCTTACCGAGAGGATCGCACAGAGTAGCGATCCCGCGAGGATTGCTTTCGCGCTCAGGATTGAAGAAAAACGTGCAGTGCTGGTACGCATTTTTCAACCGGTGCAAGCTGTCGAACTGCTTCGGGTCGAGCACTCTATCACATGGCGCCGATACACTAAAGCAAAATCAAATTGCTCTCCGATGACCGCATCTGTTATAGAAGAGCGATTGGCGGAATACCATTCTCGCCGCGCTGCTTTTCTCGGGACAAGAAATGAAGAAGTGCCCCACCTGTAATCGTACTTATGCGGACGACACGTTGAGATTCTGTTTGGATGATGGCTCGATTCTTTCTGCCGCTTACGATCCTCAAGCGACACAACGCATGCCTGCTCGTCGCGGCGGCGATTCTCAATCGACCGAGATATTACTTCATCCCGAAAAAGCTGCCGATACAATTGAGTCTCGCTCGTATCCGACGATGCCCTCGCCTCCGTCGCCGGCTTTCGTAGGACAAGCTGGACCAACCCGGCGGGACCAGGCACGAGGCTGGCCCTGGCTATTGCTATCGATACCGATATTACTTGTCGTGCTCATCGCGGTGCTGGGCGGCGGGATTTGGTTATTGAGAACGATTACGAAGGGTGGAGCCGAGAAGCGATGGTTAGCGATGCTCGCGCGCGGCCAGGTAAACGCGCCCACCGTGTTGCGCGAGACCACGGCCGAATTGGTGAATAACCCGCGAAACGCTCTGGCCCTGCGGGCGCGTTCGGGCGCTTATTACGTCAGCAGCGAGTCGGACCAGGGCAAGCGTGACGCGGAGGAAGTCGAGCGGCTGCTGGCGAGCGCCACCAGCGCCGAGGAATATGAAGCTCGATGTTATGCCAGATGGAGGTTGGGAAAGCCCGACCTCGCGGTGAGCGATTGTACGCGGGCAATCGAACTCAACCGGGGGTTCGTCTGGCCTTACCACAATCGCGCGAATGCTTATAACGACAAGCGGGATTACGTCAACGCGGTTGCCGACTGGAATAAAGCGATCGAAATCGACTCGAAATTCGCTCCGGCTTACAACAACCGCGGGGTTTATTACACGAACAACACTCGGGATTACGATCGGGCGCTGAGTGATCTTAGCAAGGCAGTCGAAATCGATCCGCAGTACGCCGCTGCTTATAGCGCTCGCGGGAACGCTTACGTTTACAAGGGGGATTACGACCACGCGATTGCCGACTTCAACAAGACCATGGATCTCGACCCGCGCGACGCGCGGCCTTACAACTATCGGGGACACGTTTACTTTTACAAGCAGGATTACAGCCGGGCTATCGCTGATTACAACAAAGCCATAGAACTCAATCCCCGCTTTGCCTGGGCCTATGACAATCGCGGTAATGCTTACTACTACCAGGGACAGAAGGACCGAGCGCTGGCTGATTTTAACGAGGCGATTAGAATCGACCCGCAGTGGTCATGGGCTTATCAGGATCGTGGGAATGTTTATTATGATCGAAAAGATTTTGATCGCGCGATCGCAGAATACGACAAGGCGATCGAGCTGAACCCGCAACTTGCCTGGGCTTACAACGGCCGCGGGCTTTCTTACTATTACAAAGGAAATCTCGATCAGGCGGTTGTCGATTACAACAAAGCGATCGAACTCGACCCGCAAGAGGCGGCAGCTTTCTACAACAACCGCGGGAATGTGTATTACTTCCGGAAGGATTATGGGCGCGCTATCGCCGATTACAGCAAGGCAATCGAAGTCAATCCACGGTATGCGCTGGCGTATAGCAACCGGGCAAATGCTTATCAGGCAACCGGCGATAGGGCCAGCGCGATTGCGGATCGGCAGAAGGCTGATGAGTTGAAGAAATAAAGGTTCCCTCTCCCTTTGGGAGAGGGTTAGGGTGAGGGCTTACCGCGCGAGAAGATAAGAATTCTTTTCCTTTTGTTTCTCCAGCTATGCTACGCACCCTCGCCTCGGCCCTCTCCCAACGGGAGAGGGAGTTGTGCACCCTCGCCTCGGCCGTCTCCCAAAGGGAGAGGGTGAGATGGCGGTTGTTTCCCTCTCCCTTTGGGAGAGGGTTAGGGTGGGGGCTTACCGCGCGAGAAGATAAGAATTCTTTTCCTTTTGTTTCTCCAGCTATGCTACGCACCCTCACCCCGGCCCTCTCCCAAAGGGAGAGGGAGTCTGGCCACAACCTACTACACAAAAGCAAAATCAAACTGCTCTTGATGCACGCCCGAATCGCTATTGATATCGACTGAGCCGAGATAATCCTCGATCTCATTCAGCACGTCGCGCTCTGGGCCGCGCAGAACTTTCGCCACATCCGGATTCACGCGCAGCATTGCTTGCCGCGAACCTTCGCCTTCGCCTTCACGGGACAGCCGGCGCGCCTGCTCCAGAATCTCGTAACAGATCGTCTGTGGCGATTTCAACAACCCTGCACCCTGGCAATACTGACAGGGCGTGCACAGCGTGCGTTCGAGCGATTGCTTTACGCGTTTGCGCGTCATGATCACCAAACCAAAATCGTTGAATGAAAGCACCTTGGTCGGCGACTTATCTCTTCGCAGCGCATCCTGCAAAGCCGTCATCACGCGTTGGCGGTTGCGACGCTCTTCCATGTCGATCAGATCGAGCACAATGATGCCGCCGAGATCGCGCAAGCGAATCTGGCGGGCAATCTCTTCGACGGCTTCCATGTTCGTGCGGGTGATCGTGTCTTCGAGTCGGGTGGCGCCTCGTCCGACAAACTTGCCGGTATTCGCATCGATCGACACCAGGGCTTCGGTTTGATTGATCACCAGATAACCGCCGGATTTCAGCCAGACACGCGGCTTGATCGCTTTATCAATTTCGACCTGCACCCCAAACGCTTCCAGGATTGGCTCGTCGCGCGTGTAGAGCTTGACTCGCTTGACCATGCGCGGCTGCATCCGATTCACAAACTCGACGATGCGTTGGTACTCATCTTCCGCATCGATGCGGATCGCTGTGAAGTCCTCCGAGAGTTGGTCGCGCAGAATTCTTTGCACCAGATCCAAATCGCGATGGACGAGCGCCGGCGCTTTTCTCTTCTCGGCGTCTCTCCGAATGTCTTGCCACGTGCGCAGCAAATAGCGAGCGTCGGCGCGCAAGTCAGCCTCGCCGGCGCCGACACCGGCCGTGCGGACGATAAAACCACCCGCCGGCGTTCCTTCTTCCGTATGAATCTTTTGAATCAGCTTGCGCAGCCGCGTGCGCTCGTTGTCGGAATCGATTTTGCGCGAGACGCCGAGATGTTCGACTGTCGGCATGTAAACCAGATAACGGCCCGGGAGCGCGATGTGCGAAGTAATGCGCGCGCCCTTCTTGGCAATCGGCTCTTTGGCAATCTGCACCAGAATCTCCTGGCCTTCGCGCAAGAGATCTGTGATTGTCGGTTGCGTGCGCTCGCGCCGTGCGGGGCGGCGGTGGCCACGGCTGGCCGGAGCACGACGACTATCGCGCGGAGCTACTGCCGCGACTTCCCTCGTTGGGGGCGTCTCTTCGGGCTCTTCGACCGCAGCCTGGGTTTCCTCAACCGCAAATGGGTCATCGGTCATCTCAGGCAATTGAGCCTCGAACGGATCGCCCGCCACCTCTGTGTCGTCGCTATGATCGTTATCTCCGTTCGCTTCGTTGCCCTCGACGGCAGCCGGCGATTGTTTCGGGCGACGGCGTCGCCGTCCACCGCGTCTGGTGGCGAACTCTTCATGCGAGCGTCCGCCGGTGATGCTTGCTTCAGAGTCGGGAGAATCTTCTTCTTCCGAAGTTTCAGGCTTGGCCGTTTCGTTTTCTGCTTCGGCGGCCTCTTCTTCCTTTTTGGCTTTGAAGAGGCGGCTGATTACGCCGGCCTTCTTGCGCCGCCGACTGCCTAACGATTCTTTTTTCGTCGCTGTTGGCGAAGCAGCGGGCTTCGACCTCTGTTCGCTTTCAACTTGCGACTCCTCTTCGTCGCTGACTCGTTGAAAAGACACTTCGCGCGAGCTTTCATCCACGACTTCATCGACAAAGTCCCGCACATGCGCGGCTTCGATTTCGCGTGTGGAAGTGCGCGCCGCCGGCGCAGTTTCTTCTTCATCGGCAATGCGCTGGAAATCACTCATCTCAGTCGTGCTGCCAGTCAGGAGCGATCCCACCGGCGCGCTAGGCAAGTCTTCGAGGTCGAACTCCACGGCATGAACTTCATCCATGATTCGTTCCTGAAGTCGCGCGTCCTTGAACATCTCGCCGTTCATGGCGCGCTCTTCATCGTCGCTCACGCGCTCGAAGTCCGTGCCGCTGACGACGAAGGGTGTTTCGATTGGTTCAGCCTCGGTAGGAACCAGGCTGCGTTCTTCCGGCCGCGCTTCCTCCGACTTGGTTGCTCGTCCTCGGCCCCGGCCACCGCGTCGTCCCCGGCGGCGAGGCTCGGCTTCTTCAACTTCTTCTGCCTTTTCCTCGATGATCGCCGGCCCAACTTCAAGCAAAGGCTCAACGCGTTCGTGAGTGGCTTCGATGTGTTGCTCGCGATCGATCCGCGCCTGCTCGATGTGTTCGGTGGCCGCGCGCGTCGCAGCTTCGGTATCGACTTTTTTCGACTTATCGACGACGATGCGCTCAAATTCGGCTTCCTCGTCAAAGAAATCCGTGACGTATAGGAACGCGTCGCGCTCCAATCCGATATCCACAAAAGCCGACTGCATGCCGGGCAGCACGCGCATCACACGGCCTTTGTAGATATTCCCGACGATGCCCTGATTTTGTTCGCCGCGTTCGATATAAAACTCGGTAACGCGGTCATTCTCGACGATCGCGATCTTCTTTTCGCGACCATTAACACTAACAATTAACTCTCTTGACATTGATTTTCTTTCTGTGAAAAAGGAGCGCATGCATTGGACCGCACGCATCCTGCGTCCGGTCCGCGAGCATCCTTGCTCGCGCCTTTTGCTCACTTTGTGGTTGGAAATTGCCGGCAGAATGTGCCGGCAGTTGAGGTGCGGTTACCACCTGCGAAAACAAGTGGAGACGCGTTTGACGTCGATCAAATAGATCGAGATCATTCGCGCAATGGTTTTGGACCACCTGCCATTGCAGATGAATACCAGATTGATTCAAACGGGAACTCCGCTGAACCGCTCGAATCGTGCTCAAGTTCGGCAGCGATTGCCAGGGAGCGAAGCGTCGGTCATTTTATAGACGCGCTCTGAAACCTGGTTCGCGGTTCTTTCAAATGCCATCTGAATTGACGGCTTCAAAAATCTTAGCTCACCCATTCACTGCTTGAAATTTCAGTTGCTGTGCATTCTGTCGGGCCGATTGCCCAACAAGGCGAGCAGAGGCAGTATAGCACAGAGAGGCGTTAGACCTAATCCGCAGATTACGCAGCGCAGCATGAAAGATGGGAAACGAGCCCACCAAGAAGCACAAAAGGGACGAATGAATTAGGAAAAACCCTTGTGGGTTTTGGTGCCTCTTTGTGGCTCGCCTTGTTCTGCGTAATCTGGGTAATCTGCGGATAGCTAGCGAGTAATCTTGTGAATGAGTTCGCCAAGCCGCTCGTCCTCGCGTAACTCCGCCAAATTGGGATCGCGCTCGAACCACGGTCTGTTTTCATTTCCCAACGCCACCGATCGCTGCAGCCACTCGAATGCTTCGTCGCGTTTGTCTTCCAACGCATAGACTGAAGCAACCGCATAGGCGATGTCCGCGTCGACCGAAGCGGTCCGCTTTACGTCTTCATTCAACTCGGCGAGCGCAGCCTCGCGATTGCCCTGCTTACTCAGACACAACGCTAAGCTTGGCCGCACGCCGTGCAGATTTGGATTTTGCGCGAGCACTTCGCGTAATAGATCAGCCGCGGCGTCTGTCTCTCCGCGGTAGAACATTGTCAACGCTCGAATACTTCTGAGCAGCGGATTGTTCGGCTCGACTGAAGCTGCGCGATCGAGTTCCCGCATCGCGTCTTCATTTCTTCCCTGATAGAGAAAGATCAACGCGCGGTTATAGCTGACCACGACGAACGCCGCCGGATCGAGATGCACCAAGCGATCGTAGCTGCGCAGCGCGCGATCGTATTCACCGTCCAGTCGATGCAGCGTCGCCTTGACGAAATGTACCACGGCTTCGTTAGTCGCCTCGCGTCGCATGCGCGCCACTTCTTCGCGTGCTTTCTGCTTTTGTCCGCGCCACAAGAGGACGAAAACCATCAGCATGCGCGCTTCGATAATATTCGGGTCGATGGCCAGAGCCCGGTTAAAAGCACCCTCGGCCTTTTCAAAATCCTCCGCGCCGCCAAGTCCTTTGAAGACGCGATTGACATAACAAGCGCCGAGACCGTCATAGGCGAGGCCGAATTCCGAATCCAGCTCGATCGCGCGCGTAAAGTGTCGGATTGCCGCGTCGCAATCTTCGGCCGCGACGGTGCGAAAGATAAAGCGCGCAAATCGATCGCGGCCTCGCAGGAATTCGTCGTAAGCTTCGGCGTTGACCGTCGCCGGCTGGGCCAGCCCCGCTTGTTCGTCGGGACTTAATTCCAGCCGCAACCCATCTACAATGCGCCTGGTGATTTCGTCCTGCACCGCGATGATATCGTCGGCCGAAGCATCGACGCGATCGCTCCAGATAATTTCGCCGCTCTTCACTTCAAGAAGTTGGGCGTTGACGCGAAAGCGTTCGCCGACGTGAATGAATCCTGCGGACAACACTGCATCGACATTCAGCTCGCGGCCGACGTCACTTGGATCGGCGGCCTGTCCCTGATATTTCGACATGACCGATGAAGGCCGTACCACCAGCGAGCGAATGCGCGCCAACTCAGTAATCACTGCATCGGCCAAAGCGAATTCGTAAAAGGTCGATGCCGGATCGTTGTTTAGGTTCTTGAAGGGCAGCACGGCGAGACTCTTCTTTTCGCGATCGGCGATCGTGGTGCTCAGCGATCTTTCCTGCGCATCCGTCAGTGGCCGGGAAGTGAATTGCGGCGAGCTGGTCGGCACATCTCCGCGAGCGCCGCTCAGCTTTCGCAGCCAACGCATCGCACGGCCCACGGGAGTCGATCCGCCCAGATGCTTCGGCGCGGTCGCTTCTTCGAACTTCGCGCCGCTGGCCACGTCATGCAGGACTTTCCGCAGCTCGTCGCGGAGGTCATCAATCTTTGCGTATCGATCGCGCGGATCCTTGGACAGCGCCTTGTCCAGAATTTGCTGGAGCCGCACCGGCGTGGCGCCCGGCCGCATCTCCACCAGAGTTTTCGGCTGATCGTGAATCACCGCGTGACGCACATCGACAGTTGACTTGCCGCGGAACGGCCAGGTACCGGTCAGCATTTCGTAAAGCAGAACGCCGGTAGAAAAAATATCCGCCCGCGCGTCAACCTTGTCTCCGCGCGCCTGCTCCGGCGCCGCATAGGTCGCCGTTCCATAAGGCACACCCACTTCAGTCAATTCCGTCCGATCGATGCCGCTGGTTCGCGCTTCGGTTTCATCGAGCAGCTTCGCCAAACCAAAATCCAAAATCTTCACCTGCCCGCTGTCGGTGACCATCACGTTCCCGGACTTGATGTCTCGATGAATGATGCCGCGCGCGTGCGCCGTCGCGAGCGCGTCCGCCACTTGAATCCCGATGCGCAAAGCGCTCTCCAATTCCAGCGGCCTGCCGTTGACAAGCTGCCGCACGTTCTTGCCTTCGACGTACTGCATCGCGATGAAGTGCAACCCTCCGGCTTCGTCCATATCAAAGATGGTGCAGATGTTCGGATGGTCCAACGCCGAAGCCAACCGTGCCTCGCGCTCGAAACGTTTCAGATTGGTTTCTTTGACCGTGAGCTCCGCCGGC
>QHXE01000746.1 GCA_003222835.1 Acidobacteriota bacterium
GCTCCTCGGCTACTCGCGCGTGCCCTTTGCGGCCGCGCGTGACGGCAACTATTTCCGCATTTTCGCGAGGGTTCACCCGCGCCATCGCTTTCCTTATGTCTCGTTGCTGGTCATGGGCGCAATAGCAACGCTGTTCTGCTTTTTCCGGCTGGCCGACGTAATCGCGGCGCTCGTCGTGATTCGCATTCTGGTGCAGTTCGTCGCGCAGATCGTCGGCGTGATCGTCTTGCGCGTGCGGCGGCCCGACTTGCCGCGTCCGTTTCATATGTGGCTTTATCCGCTGCCCGCGCTCGTCGCGCTGGGAGGGTTCATCTACGTGCTCGTTTCACGCAAGAACTTTTTGAGAGAGATACGCTACGCTGCCGTTCTGGTTGTCGTCGGTCTCGCGATCTACTTCATCCGCTCACGCATACGTGGAGAATGGCCATTCGAACGAACGCGAGCGTTTCAGAACAATTTCCAGATCAGCCACCACGGGAACATGATCCGAAGCCAGCGTGCTAACGGTCCATGCTTTTTTCGTCCGAATGCGATCTGTTCGTCTGGACAAAATATAGTCAATGCGCTTGGCTGGCTTGTCCGCGGGATAGCTGAGTCCCTGATCTGAAGCCCCGCTTTCGATCCAGCCATCGGCGAACTGCTCACGCGCCAATTGATAAGCGCCGCCCGTAGGAACGTCGTTGAAATCCCCGACGATTATCAACGGGCCTTTCACATCTCTTAGCGCTGCCAACAACTGCTCAGCTTCGAACACTCGGCCGTCTTCATATTGATAATCCAGATGAGTCGTGACGAAGTTCACCATGCGGCCATTAATTTTCACTTCGGCGCGGATGAAACCGCGCCGTTCGGCTTCGCGAGTGTTCTTGTAAAGACGATGATCGAACGAGCCGATTGGATAGCGTGATAGGATCGCGACTCCGTATTGCCCGCCCTGATAACGCAGATTGAAGGCGAAGGCATAATCCATCTTCGTCATCCTGGCAATCTCGGCAATCTCGTCGATGCGCTGCGTTCGTTCGACGCCGCGGTCGACTTCCTGCAAGCCTACGAGATCCGGATGTTGCGCATTAATCACACCGGCGATGCGCGCCAGATCTAGTTTCTTGTCCATGCCCACGCCGACGTGAATGTTGTAGGTCATCACGCGAATCGTGTGCGTGCTGGCTGGCGGCGCTGCCGAGTCCGGACAAACAATCGATACTGACAGCGCAACGGTTAATCCGACGATCAGGGAAAGACGGCTGTGCATTCAAGATTTGGGTTTAGAAGTTGACAGTTCGTGTTTCTTGGTCGTTCGTTGGTGTGATTTCGTGGATCGTGTTCCTGCGACAACGATCCACGAAGTCACGCGAAAAGGAAACGAACTTACACAAACAAATCTCCACTCTTTGTTACGCGCCAGTTGTGCTCGGCTCAGCACTTTCCGGATTCACGACTTCGGCGGCCTGGAACCCAATCTTGCTGTGGGTGCCGTCGCAGAAAGGCTTGTTCGAAGAAGCACCGCAGCGGCATAGAGCGATGCGTGGTCGATCGTCTGTGGCCAGCTTATTTCCTGCCGTATCGTAAATATCAACTGGGCCGTCGATTAAGTATGGTCCATTTGGTTTCGGACGAATAGATACGTCTGCCATTTTTGTCTCCTGATGAATTAGTTTGAATTGCGCGCTCATTCTATCACGGGGCAAACCAAGAAGCGGGGGCAAGCCACCCTTCCTAACCTGAGAGGGCGGATGAGGTCAGAGAAGTTCCTAACAATTCTCACAGGTCAGGAAGGGTGGCTTGCCCCCGCTTTCTTTTTGTAACCGACCTTTTCCTTTAGACTACCGCGCATGCCCCTCATACATGCCGCTGCGATGTTCGTCGCTGCCTTCTTTGCCGGCGTACTGAACTCGATTGCCGGCGGCGGGACGTTGCTGACGTTTCCAATCTTGATTTGGCTCGGGCTTGATCCGAAAGTGGCGAATGCGACGAGCACGGTCGCTTTGTGGCCTGGTTTGTTTGGCGGGGTGTTTGGTTACCGTCGCGAGATGGACGACAGCTCGCTGATCTTGATGCGCCTCGGCGTGATCAGTGTCATCGGCGGAGGCGTCGGAGCTTGGCTCCTGATTGCCACGCCTTCCCCGACTTTTGCGCGTTTGGTTCCTTTTCTGATTCTATTCGCAACGATTCTTTTCATGATGCAAGGGCCGGTGAATCGCTGGCTGCATTTGCCTGCGGCCGGCAAAGAATCGACGAAGGCCTGGTGGATTGGCGCAATCGTTTTTCAATTCTTCTCTGCGATTTACGGTGGCTATTTTGGAGCCGGCAACGGCATCTTGATGCTGGCGGCGATGGGCCTCCTCGGCTTGCACGATATCCATCGCGCTAATGGCATCAAGAATTTTTTGGGTGTCTGCATCAACAGCGTGGCCGTCGTCTCCTTTTCAATGATGCATCTCGTTTCATGGCCGCAATCGCTTTTCATGGCGGTAGCTGCCCTGGCCGGCGGTTACTTTGGCGCGCGCACAGCTCAACGCGTTGGCCGTGTGTTCATCCGCCGCGCGATCGTAGTAATTGGACTCGTGATTACGATTGCGATGCTGTGGAAGATGCGATGAATTATCCGCAGATTACGCCGATTTCACAGATTAAGAAAGAGAGAGCCACGAAAAGGCGCAAGAGGCACAAAGGAATTCAGAACAAGCGATTCATCTTCGGCGAGTTTTCTTTTGCGCCTTTTGTGCCTCTTTGTGGCTGATTCTCTTTCTGTGTAATCTGCGTAATCGGCGGATTGATTCCATGAAGCTGCCTCGCGAATTCTATACTCGCTCCGACGTGCTCGAAGTCGCCCGCGATCTGCTGGGAAAGAAGTTGGTGGTTCCTAACCGAAACGGCGTGCGGGTTGCCGGAGTCATCATCGAAACGGAAGCGTATCGGGGGCCAGAGGACAAAGCCTCCCACGCTTACAACGGCCGGCGCACACGCCGCACGGAAACGATGTACGGCGTGGGCGGCACGGCTTACGTTTATTTCGTCTACGGCATGTACCACCAATTCAATGTGGTCACGAACGTAGAAGATGTTCCGCATGCCATATTGGTGCGCGCCGTGGAGCCGGTTGAAGGTTTGGATATCATTCGCCGTCGCCGACCCGGACGATTCGAACATGAATTGACCAGTGGGCCGGGCCGCCTGTGTATCGCGATGGGAATCGATCGCAAGTTGGATAAAGCAGAACTGCTTGGCGATCGAGTCTGGATCGAAGAGGCCGCTTCTATCTCGCCGCGACAAATTGCACGTGGTCCGCGAATTGGAATCGATTACGCGGAAGAATGGGTGAAGAAACCGTGGCGGTTTTGGATTCGCGATAATCCGTTTTTGAGCAGGAAAGGTGAACATGATCGAAGACGAAGTTGAGTATCATGTGGAAGGGCTTGAGGAGCCTGAGGAGATTGATGCAGCCTTCTACAAGGCACTCTCCAGCGTTCTTGAGGAATGGACCACAGAGATTGATGAACAGGCGTTCCAAGACCTGTAACCAAGTCGGCTCAGAGTCCTTTCAAAAGAGGTTTCCAGACAGTAAGATTAATATCATGTCAATTACGATAGAGCTTCCAGATGAAATTGAGCATCAACTGAGCCAGCAGTGGAAGAACCTTCCTCGCCGCACACTTGAGGCACTAGCTGCCGAAGGTTACCGAACGGGTGCCTTAACAAGGGGTCAGGTGGGCGAGATGCTCGGTCTGGATTTCTGGGAGACGGAGGCGTTTCTGAAGGAAAGAGAAGCTTATCTGCATTATTCTGCGTATGACCTTGAACTGGATCACCAGACTCACGATAGGGTTCTCCCCAAACGATCATGATCGTCGTTTCCGATACCTC
>QHXE01000747.1 GCA_003222835.1 Acidobacteriota bacterium
TGAAAAATGGCTTCGCTGGAGATTTTGTGCAAAATGTAGCGCAGATTGCGTGGGCTGGTCAAACCGACACTGCGACCTTTGTGTCTGATCCCGCCGAGACTTCAGTGAACGAATTCTCGCTGCTTGCGCATGAGCGCAACGGCGTTTTCTTTTCGTGATCGATTTCAGACTGCCCACTCTTTGGAGAAATCGCAAGGGGTGGGCGATTTTCTTTTAAGCGACTCCCGAAGCTCACAGCGGATTTCTTCCACCCGAACCCAATAACTCAGGAAGCTCTCGGAAGGCCACAGCTTCATTTATACTCCGAACGTTTCGACTACGGTGAACAGCGCGGATTGAAATTTTCGGCCGAAAATCATGGTTGTTGTAACCAGGCGATTGCGCTCATTGACTCTTCTGCACTCTGTCCGCCTTTGCTCCAGAAATAGCGGTCAGCGCCCCAAAGACCAGAAGTGCATAGAAAATGGCGTTTAACAACAAGGCGAAGGACATCATTCTTGAATAAGCACCCACGGCATCGAGGAATGCGCCCAACCCTCGATGGCTACTCTCAGGCTTCACTAACCGAAGCGCCAGCATCGTCCCGGGCGAGAATACACAGCGAAAGCCGTCGGACACAGCAGTGCTATCTGAGATTCCGGTTGCGGTGAGTGCCGCAGGAATAGAGGTGATGGCGGACCAAATTGCACGTTTGAGGCCGCTGCCGATTGGAATGGGCTGGTATCCCAGCACTCTACCCAGCTGTGACTCCGATTTCCCAGTTGGTAGGTTCATGAACACGCAATTCTCTCACCTGTGCATTGCAAGGGCCAGCAGACAGGACGCACAATCCACAACTGGCGTAACCAGGCGATGTCACTCAGAACCCTCTCGATGAGTGACATGGCGATTTATTACCAACTGACCGACTGCTAACGGCCTTCGGTGGCGCTAAAGTCTTGACAACCTCTGCCGCGCTTTCGGGTTAGACTGGCCGACGCAAACGGAGGACACATGACTCTCACGAACAATCCAGGCAGAGTCGCAGGCCTGCTGTATACGGTGGCGTCAATTCCCGGTTTCTTCGCCCTGATGTATGTTCCCAGCAAGATTTTGGTGCGCGGAAATGCAGCCGCAACTGCCAACAACATATCTGCCCATGAGACTCTCTTTCGTCTCGGCATTGCGGCGGACCTTATCGGTCAAGCCATGTTTATCTTTGTAGCCCTGGCTTTGTACGAGCTGCTCAAGGGGGTCAACCGGCGACACGCGCTGGCCATGTTGACGTTGATTCTGGTCGCCATTCCGATCGCGTTTCTGAATGAAGTCAACTCCATCGCAGCCCTCATCCTGGTGCGGGGAGCCGATTTCCTGTCTGTGTTTGACAAGCCGCAACGCGATGCGTTGGCTAGGCTGTTCCTCAATCTGCGTGGTGGCGGATTTGATGTCGCCGGAATTTTTTGGGGGCTTTGGCTGTTTCCACTTGGGCTGCTTGCATACCGGTCGGGTAGCATTCCCCGAATTTTAGGGGTTCTGCTGATGATTGGTTGCTTCGCCTATCTGACAAACAGTTTTACATCTTTGGCACTGCCACAATACGAAGAGATCATCTCCAGATGGGTGTCGCCGCTTCAAGCAGTGGAACTGTTGTTCATGTTGTGGCTGCTGATCAAGGGTGCAAACCCAAAGCCAACGACAAATGCGTCCTATGCGACTGCTCCCGCTTAAGAGCACACCCTATTGTGACAGGCGACAACCACTCAGAATCCCAGCCAGAGCCGTGAGTGCAATCGCGATTTTTCGACAACTACGAGTTCTGTCCAACTTCCGAGGTGCCGACGATTCGCCGGACTTCTTGCAATCATCTTGTTGCAAGTCACCTCGTCGTGCGCGACTACAAAATGCTGGAAGAACGGATTCGATTCGGTGCAGAGGGAGCGTGGACAGAAGGTCGATGTTCCTAAGCGGAAGATCACTTCAGCAAAGTGATGGTAACCTGACGTCCGTCGAAATATACGTTTCCGTCAATTCCGCGCTCAAACACCAACGCTGTCGGAGCCTCTGTTTCTGGAAGTTCGTAAGCTTCCACCCAATATGCAAAATAGAAGTCCACCTCCGGCCCGAGTCCTTCCTCTCTGTTAGAAAGTACGCGAGTTACTACCGCCTGCCGCTCTTGCGAAGGGTTGTCGGACAATATGTTGAACTTGAAACGTTGCCCTACCCTAATTTCAGATTGCATCATTTGAACTCCTTGATTTGCTTTGTCATCAATGGACCAGTATAGCTGTCGAAAACAGGCGATGTCAGTGCGCCGGGCTAAAACCGGCATGAAGCAGAGGAGGAAGAAGCCTTACGAGAAAGGAGTAGCGATCCGCTCGGCCTCGAGTCTTGCGCTGCTACCGCGAGGGACCCAGCGAAGCGTAGACAGGGGTATAGGCGGGGTGGGTATTCAGCTCCGAAAACTGTAAATCCGGACGCCGCCGCCTTTGACAGGCGCGGTAGGCAACATGAACAGGAGCGATAGCGCGAGTTCCTGTTCAGTCCGGCGTAGTCGAAGACCCCAGGCACGCCTAGAAACTTCATGCACGGGAACCGGGAGACCTCGGAGACACCTGCTGCCAAACCAGGCGACAGGGCGGTGGGCGAAGGCAAGAGCCGCACGGCCCGCATGTATGTCCCCGAGGAGTCACACGACGGCATAGTACCGATGAATCATTCGAACA
>QHXE01000748.1 GCA_003222835.1 Acidobacteriota bacterium
AAAAGTACAAAACAGCAGGCGACGGCGGTGGGGCAGGTAAACGCGGCTGTCTCCAATGTTGCCAATCATACGGACATGTCACCTGCTAACGACACTCGACACACTCGACAAAATATGCTTGACAACATCGTACTTGCTGCATAGGCTACGGCCTCTACGCTGTTACGCTGTGCGAGGGAGAGCTGGTGTTCTTCCTGATCACCGTAATTTCTTCGCAAGCGCAAACATCAGTTTACACAGCCGCGTGTTTGGAGTGTGTCTGGTTGTGGTAAGCGTCCCAGTCGAGGGGACGGTGCGCGAATGAATCTGCTTGTCGGGGTTGGAGGAAATCGCGTATGAAAAACAACAGGGATATCGTTTTCTTTCCTTTGCTGATTGTTCTTTTCACTGCTTGCCTAGCTTTATTTAGCCCGCCGCTCATCGCCCAATCCACTTATGGTTCGATTGCCGGGGTGGTCACGGACCCCTCGGCAGCGGCAATTGCCGATGCCCAGGTAACCTTAACTAACCTGGGTACTTCCGAAAAACGGGCGCAGCCTACTGGGAGCGACGGGCTGTACTCCTTTGTGAACCTGTTCCCAGGCCGCTACAAGATCGAGGTAGAGAAAACTGGCTTCAAGCACTTCACACGGCCAGAGGTGGTGGTGGAGGTCAACCAGAGTGCACGCATCGACGTAACGTTGCAGGTGGGCGACGTCACACAATCTGTCGAGGTGACCGGCGAAACTCCTCTGCTTCAGGCGGAAACCTCCTCGCTAGGTCAGGTTGTGGAAGAACGCAAAGTAAACGAGTTGCCCCTGAATGGTCGCAACATTTTCAATCTCACCGACGTGGCTCCCTCCGTAGTTCCGCAAGGAAACTCCTACGGCACGCCCGTCGGCAAGAACCCATTCGACTTCGCTAATTTTCAGGTGGGCGGCTCCTTTGCGAACCAGAGCGCGGAATATTTGGACGGCCAGCCGCTCAATATCGGCTACATTAATCTGCCGATCGTCATTCCGACTCAGGACTCGGTTGGCGAATTCAAAGTTCAGTACAACGATTTAGGGGCAGAGTGGGGAAAATTCGCCGGTGGCGTGGTCAACCTGAGCACCAAGTCGGGTACTAACTCGTTCCATGGCGAAGCGCATGAGTATCTCCGCAACAAGGTTTTGAACTCGAATAATTTCTTCCTCAAGCAGTCGCAAATAGCGGCGGGTGTGAAGAACCAACCACCTCCCTACGTCCAGAACCAGTACGGATTTAGCGTGGGCGGCCCTGTCATCAAAGACAAGACCTTTTTCTTCACGAGCTGGGAGCAATTCAGGCTGCGGACAGGGTCGGTGCTCACGACCACAGTTCCCCTCACGGCGTTCCGAACCGGCGACTTTTCCGCTCTATTGGCGCAAGGCATCCAGCTCTACGACCCGTACACGGTAAACCAGACTACTGGTGCTCGCCAGCCATACGTGAACAACCAAATCCCGCAAGCGGAATTTAGTAAGGCGGCTACGGTCATGTGGGACACGTATTTTGTGCCCCCCACGACGCCAGGCGCTATCACCGATAATTTCACCTCGGCCAGCAGTTCCGGCGGCAACCACAACGAATTTGTCGCCCGCGTGGACCAAAACATCTCAGATAAGACTCGCCTCTTCGGGCGGTTCACATACTTCGGATTGCTCGACCTGCCGACCGATCCATTCGGAACCGGGCTCTGTTTCGACCGGTGTTCGGAAAACTATCACACCAAGGCCCTTGCGGTTGATGTCAACCACGCCTTCACGCCTACAACGATTTTCGACATCAACATCGCCGGCAGTCGTTTCGTCTATGCTCGTGCGCCCATACTTTCGGGCTTTGACCTCACGTCGCTAGGCTGGCCCGCCAACTACAACGCCCCGCCTGCTAGCATGCGAACCCCACCCACACCCGCCTTCCCCTTTCCCAACGACGTCGGCAAATCGCAAGGAAACAGCGCTATTGGAGATCACAATACGCAATACAACGTCACGCCTGGTCTCACCGTGATTCATGGTAAGCATACTTTTAAGATCGGCGCACAGTACGAGCTGGGCCTGGACAATTACTTCCAGACCAACATTGCGAGCGGAGCTTTTGCCTTCTCTGGCAGTTGGACGGCCCTAAATGCGCTGACCGGAGGCGCCAACACGGGATTTGCATTCGCCGATTTCCTGTTGGGCTTGTCCCAGAACCAGGGGAGTTTCGTCAACCAGAATGAGGGTGAGGCACAAGTTCCCGCCCAGACTGCTGGCCGCCAGACGTATCGTGCCTTCTACTTCAATGACAATTGGCACCTGACCCCAAAGCTCACGCTGAACCTAGGGCTTCGTTACGAACTGCAGGGCACTTGGTCCGAGCGCTTTGACCGACTGACTTACTTTGATCCCAAGGCTATCAATGCCACGGTCACGGGGTGCGATGGCACCGTGGGTTCTCCATGTAATGGCGATGCGTTCCTTGTAAAGACCGGCCGGAACCACAGCCCCAACAACCTGCCTTTGAACAAGAAGGAGTTTTCGCCGAGGGTTGGATTCGCATACAGTCTCGACCCAAAGACTGTTATCCGCGGCGGGTACGGTATCTTCTGGATTCCGAACTAT
>QHXE01000749.1 GCA_003222835.1 Acidobacteriota bacterium
ATCGATCCCGGCGAGCAAGTCCTCCGCTATTTCACCCTGCGCAAGCTTTGGGAAGCCAAGCTGTACAGCAAGTTGAACGATGACGACCTCGAGTTTCTCAACCGCGCGACGAAGCAATTTAACGATGCTTTGACCGACATTCGCTATCACCAATGGCTTCAAGGACGCACCTCCTCCGACATGATCCGAGCGGAATTCCGTGACCTCGCGCCCAAGCAGGAAGTCTCTTTCCGCACCGAGTTCGTCGACGGTCAGACCGCCCTTTTTCAGCCCAGCGTTGCACGCCGAGTCTCTCGGACCGGAGTGACAAAGGTGACGCAGCCGTTGCGCAAGACTTTCGGCGCAGCTTTCGAACCAGCTTTCGGAGTTGAAGAGCGACAAGCACAAGAGAAATAACCAGATGCGTAAACCGAGGGAAAGGGATTTGCACGCGGGCAAAACACTAAGATGGGCGGGAGCGACCCATTCTGGACGGCTTTGAGCCGCCCAAAATTCGTTGGGGTCGCTCCCGCCCATCACGCTTGTCGCGTCACCGTGTTCTGCCCGCGTGCATACAAAGATGTAAGCAACTTGGAAAGCAGAGCAGTAAGTATTCCGAATTTAGAAAGGAGCAATCATCAATGGCCGTACTGAAAGCACCACTCAAGCAGCGCAAAACCACTGTTGTCCAGCTGAGACTCGACGACGAAGTGAAGTTGAAGCTCTCGAAATATGCTGAGTTTCTCGACTGCTCACCGTCGTATGTCGTGACGGAAGCTCTGAAACTAGTCTACCGCAAGGACAAAGAGTTTCAGTCCTGGCTTTTAGGTCAGCACACGAAAGTGTCCGGACCAAGCTCGAAAGGCGACGTTTTCCAACTGGAATTGAAATAGAACCCATGCACCGCCGCCTCCAATTCGGTATGCGTGAGAACCCAGCGTCCGACCGACGACATGGCTCACGCTTTGCTGTAGACAGCAAAGAGTCGGGAGCCTACACAGAAGGGAAGGACCAGGCGCCACCAAGTCTTGACGCAGAGAATCGTAGCGTCACAATCATCTCCCCGAATGCCGCAGACTACGCGGCCACAGGGGCGAAGAACACGTTTCCCCCGAGCGGCGATGCTGTACGCGAACGCCGTCAGCGCCACGGAGAGCCGAAGGAATCATTCGAACCGCTGATCGGTAGCAGCCAAGCGGCGAGACTGCTGGGCAACATCCATGTGAAAACATTGCAACGTTATGCAAGGCTCGGCAGACTGCCCGGATACCAGATTGGAGGTCACTGGTATTTTCGCCAATCAGAGCTGGACGCATGGCTCCGACTTCAGATAAATTCAAGCTGCCAATCTGTCCGCTAGAACTGAGGAGAAACGTGAGCCCAATGTTCAAGCGGATACGCTATCAGCAAGGCTGTCTCGCACGTGAAGGACGCAGTAACGGACCAGACGTTTGGATTTTTCGATGGCGCGAAACGCAACCAAACGGACAGAGAACGAACCGCAAAGTTGTTGTGGGAACCGTCGAGGAGTATTCCACGCGCTCCGCAGCCCAGAAGGCAGCGGACGCACTTCGGATCCACGTCAACAAAGACACCCCTCGCTCAGCGCTTCAACCACTTACGTGCGAGCAATTGATCGCACACTACACGGAAAAGGAGTTGGCAGAGGACAACGACAAAAGAGCCTACTCAACGAAAGCAGCATACAAGTGCTACCTGGACAATTGGATTCTTCCTCGGTGGGGGTCGTACCGCCTCACCGATGTCAAGACCGTCGCCGTTGAGGAGTGGCTCGGAAAACTCTCCTTGGCGGCAGGGACAAAGGCGAAGCTTCGAAACATCATGAGCGCCGCTTTCAATCACGCCATCCGTCACGAGTGGTTGGATAAGAATCCAATTTCACTCGTGCGGCAGAGCGCACAACACGAGTGCATTCCAACTGTCTTGGATGCCGCGGAGATCAGCGCTTTGCTGACCGAACTTCAGCACCCATACAGACAGATGGTTTTTCTGGCGGCGACGACGGGACTCAGGGCGAGCGAACTGCTCGCCTTGAAATGGTGCGATATTAATTTTGAGTCGTTGGAGATTTGCCTGAACCGCGGAGTCATACACCAGGTTGTAGGGGACCTAAAGAAAAGACGGAGGCCTCACGGAAACCACTACCATTGGACCCGGACTTGGCTCACTCGCTCTCGCATGGCGGCGAACGTCGCCGTACAACCAGGAGCACGATTGGGTTTTTGCAAGTCCAGAAATGCAAGGCGAACAGCCCTACTGGCCCGAGAATCTCTTGCGCCCACACATTCGCCCTGCGGCAAAAGGATGTGGCATTAGCAAGCCGATTGGCTGACACACGTTTCGCAACGCATTTGAAGGCGAATGGTGAGGAAGTAAAGGTCGTTCAAGAATCTTTGCGGCACACCAACAGCCGGATCACGCTGGATACGTACACGCAAGCACTGACGCCGGCAAAGAGGGAAGCGCAAACCAAAGTTGTCCGAATGATTCTGCCAGAGAGGACTCAAACGGCCGCAGCGGGATGAGGGAAGTGAATCTTCTTAATGTTCCTTTTAGTTCCCACGCCGGAGAGCCAAACTTTAAGGTCATGATTTACCGTGTTTTATAACGTTTTTAATAAGGTCCCAATCCGGTTAACGGTGTGGTCTGCGAGTTATGACACAGCTGTTGCTCACGGCTTGGCGCCAAAGGACATTTATCTCTATCCTCTATGCGGCAACCTCCGCCAACAGCTGTGTCATAACTCGCAGAC
>QHXE01000750.1 GCA_003222835.1 Acidobacteriota bacterium
GTGGATGCTGAAGAGCGATCCCTGGGCGCATTGATTGAAATAGCCACAGATTCACACTGAGAAGCACAGATCTGAAAGACCGTGCCTTAATTCTTATCAGCGTAAATCCGTGTTCATCTGTGGCAAATCAAATTCGGTGAAAGCCCTTCAAAATATCCTGGGTTGCCAGACGCAGGATCACAGGCCGCCCGTGCGGGCAGGTAGTAGGTGAAGACGTCATGAGCAAACGATCGATGAGCCAGCGCATCTTCTCGGGCGCGAGCGGCAGGTTAACTTTGATCGCGGCATGACATGCCAGAGAGGCTGCGATCTCATCCCGCAAGTTTGCGCGCGTGGCTCCGCGCTTCTCGGCATCCACAGTATCAAGAACTTCGGCAAGCACGTTGCGCGCTTCACTGGCGGGTAAATCAGCGGGTGTCGATTTGATCGCAACGGTGCGACCTGACAAACGCATCAATTCAAAACCGTAACTTTCGAGTTCCTCAGCGACGGCATCGAAGGCGGTTGTCTGCGCGGGTGTGAGATCGAACGTCTCAGGGATCAGCATCTGCTGTGATTCAGCGCGGCGCGAAGCTTCCAACGTGCGGTACTTATCGAACAAAACTCGTTCATGCGCGACGTGCTGATCGATTAGCAGCAAGCCTTCGTCATCAGTCGCGATGATAAAGCTTTCATCAAGCTGTCCCAACGGCCGGATGTTTGAACTCAACGATTCAACCGCACCCTCGCGCACGAATCTGAGCGCCGAATCGAGCGGAGGCAGGTCAGGGAATGCTTTTGCTTCTCCGGTTTCTCGCGGAAATTGAATTGCGCTGCGTAACTCTTCGGATTTGATTTCTGATTCATCGCTCAGAGTGGTGGGGCTTGCGGAGACCCGAGTCACCAATATTGGCGGCCCTTCGTCAGTGAATGAATCCAGTTGGGTAGCAGTCGCAACTCCGAAACCGATGGGCTCCTGTTGCGGCTGAGGCTTCAAAGCGAAGATCTCTCGTCCGCTGTGAATTGCGCGATCAGGAATACCCTTTACGTGGTGAGATTCGTTAACGTCCTCGCCTACTTCCTCAGCGATAGCGGTAGATGGAGACTCGCGAATCTCAGTCGTCGCCGCATATCCCGCGCTCGTCAAGGCTGAGCGCACGGATTCGCGAACAGTATCCGCAACGGCTGCGGCGCGGCGAAAGCGCACCTCGGTTTTTGCCGGATGCACGTTCACGTCGACTTCTTCCAGCGGCACTTCGATGAAAAGCAGGGCCACGGGATAAACCCCATGCGGCAGGATCGAGCGGTACCCTTCGGAGAGTGCACGGCCAATCAAACGATCGCGCACGAAGCGGCCGTTGACGAAAAGGAATTGTGCATCGCGCGAAGTGCGTCGCTCACGTGGAGCGGAGACAAAGCCCTGAACCTTGGCGATCTGCGGCAGAGAGAAGCTGGTTTCCGTCGGTTCGCTGACTGCGTTGTTAACTTCCAGCAAGCTATCCAGGAACTGCGCGCCAAAGACCTGATAAGCGCGCTCGCGCAAGTCCTTCGCCGGCGCCACACGCAGCGTCTCGCGTCCATTATTCGTCAAGGTGAAAGCGATTTCAGGATGAGCCAGCGCGTAGTGCGTGACGAGATTCGTTAGGTGATAAGTCTCAGTCGCTTCGGAGCGCAGGAATTTTCTGCGTGCCGGCGTGTTGAAGAAAAGATCGCGAACCGCGATCGTTGTGCCGCGCGGATGAGGGGCATCTTTCACATCGCGCATGCGTCCGCCTTCAATGGCTACGCGCGTGCCTGCCGCCGCATCTTCCGTGTGCGTAACTAATTCAACGCGGGCAACCGATGCGATCGAAGCCAGGGCTTCGCCACGAAAGCCCAGCGTGCCGATCGCACTCAAATCTTCAGCCTTGCTGATTTTTGAAGTCGCGTGCCGTTCGAAAGCCAGCACCGCGTCGTCGCGCGTCATCCCTTCGCCGTCATCGGTG
>QHXE01000845.1 GCA_003222835.1 Acidobacteriota bacterium
TCGGAGAATGCAATGCGGGGACGGTCGACTGCGAGTTCGGTGAACCGTCGCGACAACGGTGCCGGCGGACCCATTACGTTGCCCCCTATTCGTTGGAGCGCATTCTCATGCATGGCCACGAACGCGCCGCGTCGCCCCCATCCTGCATCACCCTCGGAATGTGCCAAATCCTGCGGCGCAATGACCACGTATCGAATAGCCGATTTGGTGCGACTCGCAAGGAGGTTGCTGATCTGCGACGTGCTAGCAGCCGCGGGCATTCCGACCAGTAAAGCGCCGTCCGGTCCAACGGAAGCAACAACATTGCCCGCCGACGTAGCAAATACCAGCAATTCGGGCGTAATTTCGGTTATGCCCACGTCGTGCTCAGCGCCAATCGCGGAATGATCCATCAAGGCGACGGCGGCTGGGATTAGAATAATCACGCCGAGCAGCGCGCAACTTTGACGAAAGGTCATGGGCATTGAACCTCCCGGAGGATTTACAGTAAAACATAGCAGCATCTATTCTTTGACGACGTTCGCTCCAAACGGACCGCTCGAACTGCATCCTTGCGGCTCATGCCTGCTTCATTTTTTCTTTGGCGGCCATTTCCAGGAAGCCGCCCAGTTCTTCGCCCAGCTCCTTGCTGACCCGTTCCTTTCGGAAGAGCGATCGGAGTCCGTCCGATAGGCTTCGCAGCAGTGACATCGGCTTTTACTCGTATCTCAGCGCAACCATTGGATCGACACGCATCGCGCGTCGTGCTGGAATGTACGATGCGAATAGGGCCGCCAATATGACGCTCGCCGGGGCGATGACAAGAATCAATAATGCGCTAAACCATGAATCTGAGTAAGCGGCGCTGGCGAGAATTCGAACGACGAAAACTGCCCCGATGAATCCGACCGCCGTTCCAACGGTAGCGAGGAAGATTCCCCTACCCACGATCAAACGGAAGACATTACCTTTTTGTGCGCCGAGTGCCATCCGCACCCCGATCTCGTGAGTACGCTGCGCAACTGTGTAGGCGACTACACCGAAGATTCCGATTGTCGCGAGTCCAAACGCAGTGCTCGCGAAGCCGGCAAGCGTCCAGCCCAAGAAACGGTCATTAGCACCCTTTGCCCCAATCACCTGGGTCATCATCTTGATGTCCCCAATCGGTTGATCTTTGTCGATTGCCCAAATCGAGTCGCGCACAGCGGCGGCAAGAGCAGTTGGATCCCGGTTCACGCGAATCACGAGTTTCATAGTGTTCATTGGGTCTTGAACAAACGGCACATAAATCTGGGGCACGTTTTCTCTTTGTCCCACGCGGTCGATCACGTCTGCCACAACTCCTACGATCTGGCGCGAAACCGGCGGGCTCAGGGGGTTTCCGTAAGTGCGAATGAACCCGCCGATCGGATCGACATTCGGAAAATACTGCCTCGCAAAAGTTTCGTTGACGATGGCGACCCTTGGCGCGCGCGCGCTGTCAGAGCTTGAGAACGCTCGCCCCCTCAGAAGTGGAATCTTCATCACCTGAAAATAATCGCGAGAAACAAAGTAACCCCCAGCCTGAGGTCGCTCCTCCGGTCTTGAGGCTGGGTGGACTCCTGCTTCAAATGCGACTCGGCGCGGGAACGATTCTGGAACTTCCTGGGTCACAGCCGCAAACTGAACTCCGGGGAGCCCTTGACTTCGCTGGACAATTTCGCCGGAAAATGCGGCCTGGCTGTCAATCGTGGGATATTTCGAACTGGGAAGTGAGAGATCCACTGAAAGTACGCCTTTGGGATCAAACCCCAGTCGAGCTCGCATTTCCCTCATCACAAGTTGGATTGATGCCCCTGTTGCGGCGATCAGTATTACAGTTAATGCGATCTGGCCGACCACGAATCCACTCCGCAGACGGCTTTCTCTTCGACCTCGAGACGGTGCTGATCCACCTCCGTGCAGGCCTGCCTGTATTTCAAGTTTCGAGCTTTTGAGTGCTGGCAGGACGCCGAACAACAGCACGGTTAGCAAGGAAATGACGCAAGTGAAAAGAAAGACCTTGCTGTCGACTTGGACTTTTCCGGCTAGCCAGGCCGTCTCAGCGTTGAAACTAAGTTTAGCCCGCAGCAGATGAACACCCCAGAGCGATAGCAGCAGACCGAAACCGCCTCCAAGGAGTGCAAGGAACAAACTCTCACCCAGCAACTGTTGAATCAACCTTGAGCGCCGGGCTCCCAGAGCTGCGCGAACGGCGAATTCAACCTCGCGACCAGCATAGCGGGCAAGGAAAATGCCTGCGACGTTGGCGCATGCGATTAGGAGAACAAACACTACGACCCCCATTAAAAACAGGACCGCAGTTCGAGTGCCCTCTTCGACCAAAGCGGCCTGGAGCGTCATCACATTTGCAACCCAACCCCTATTAGCGGGACTGTCGTGCGCCAGGCGTTCGAGAATCGCGTTCGTCTGGACCTGGGCTTCACGAAGAGTCACACCTGATTTTAGCCTTGCGAA
>QHXE01000846.1:0-2651 GCA_003222835.1 Acidobacteriota bacterium
CCCGATCTCTGTGGTCACTCGTTCATTGGGCGAACGATTCATTAGCTTCAATGTATCTCGCACCCGGGTGTCGGGGAAGAGATTCCAAAACGGTGACTGCTCAAGTTGCACGGCCAGGCCCTGCTTGAGCGTGCCGTCGAAAATCTCGTCGCCGGTCTTGTTGTCGAAATCCGCTATCAGGATTGTGTCTTGCTCACTCAAAGCCGGCCGGCGGTTGGGTTTGAAGTAGAAAAAGTAGGCCAGTGTCGCGGCGGCGATGACCAGCGCAACCAAGGTAATGGCCGCGCCGCGTTTATGACTTTTAATTTGACTGACGAGGTACTCAGCACTCGATGTGGGTCCTGGCGATTGTGCGCTGGTTTGCCGCCCCGGCGTCTCTGTACTGCCTGATGTTGGACCAACGGTATCAATATCCCCTGCCCCGCTCATCGTCTGCCTCACTTCCTTTAACTCGAGCGCGACGTCCTTGATCGTTTGATAACGCTCTTCCGGATCCTTGGCCAGACAACGGCGCACAATCCGCTGCAGTTCATTGGGCGCGTTTGCGTTTGTTTCCTTAATCTGCGGCGTCGGTGCATGCACGATCTTGTGAAGCGAATCCAGCAGATCCTGGCCCTCAAAAGGCTTATGGCCGGTGGCCGCTTCAAACAGAATGCAGCCGAACGAGAAGATGTCCGAGCGTTGATCGATCTCTTTCACCTTGCCCTGCGCCTGCTCGGGCGACATGTAGCCTGCCGTCCCCATCACCATGCCGGCCAACGACTGCTGCGCCATAATCCTCGTGCCGACCTCACTCGACGCAGCGCTGCCTAAGCCTAAGGATCTCTGTGTCTCGACGAGTTTCGCCAATCCAAAATCGAGAATCTTTGCGTAGTCATCACGCGTGATCATGATGTTGTCGGGCTTTAGATCGCGATGCACGATGCCGGCCGCGTGCGCTTTAGACAGACCTTCGGCAACCTGAGTGAGATATTTCAGAAGTTTCTGTAGTGGAGCTTTGTCGCGGTGGATCTTATCGCGCAGAGTGTCGCCGTCAATGTGCTCCATGGCGATGAAATGTATGCCTTCGCTCTCACCGATTTCGTAGATGTGCGCGATGTGCGGATGATTGAGCGCGGCAGCGGCGGTGGCCTCTTGCTCGAAGCGGCGCATTCGATCCCGATCAGCAGCAATCTCGGCCGGCAGGATCTTCAGCGCGACTTTGCGATGCAGCCGCAGATCTTCCGCCAGATAAACTTCGCCCATGCCACCTTTGCCGAGCAGCGAGCGGATCTCATAACGATCGATGCGAGTATTGGGAGGAAGTGAAGCGGCAGCGCCGATATCATGCTGGGCCAGGAACATTCCAGCGGCTATGTCATCCGGCGGTTTCTCTGTATAAGCCGCGCGTTGCTCATGGGCCGCCAGCAGTGATTCCAACTCGCGCCGCAAGTCCGCGTCGCCATCTGAAACCTGGTCCAGAAAGGCAGCACGCTGATCGGGAGCGATCTCTAAGACGGCATGAAACAGTTCCGTCAACCGTTCGTATTGCTGCGGAGTCATACTTCACCTGCTGGACTGAGAGCGCGATGTAACCAGGTCTTGGCCATGCTCCAATCGCGCATCACTGTGTCAGGCGAAACTGCCAGAACCGTAGCCGTCTCCTCCACGCTCAACCCGCCGAAGTAGCGCAATTCCACTACTCGGCTCTGTCGCTTTGAAAGTGTTTCCAACTCTTTCAGCGCATCGTCAAAGGCAACCAGTTCGGCGGCCCGTTCCGGCGACACCAGCGCAGCCTCTTCCAGAGAGATTGGACGAGCTCCGATGCCTCGCTTGGCTGTATGTCGTGCTCGCGCGTAGTCGACCAGGATGTGGCGCATCGCTTGCGCGGCGACGCCAAAGAAATGGGCGCGGTTCTCAAAGTGTTTCTCTTTCTGTTTGACCATGCGCAAGTAGGCTTCATGGATGAGCGCGGTCGTCTGTAACGTGTGACGGGGGTTTTGCTGGCTCATGTAACGCTTGGCCATCTTCCGCAATTCCTCGTAGATCAGAGGCATCAACTTGTCGAGCGCCTCACGGTCACCATGATTCCACTGCTCCAATAACTGCGTGACTGAATGCGCGTCTGACATCCGAGGTACCTTCAGACTAACCTGGACGGTTGAGAATCCTGCTGGTTGCCGGGGAACTATACCACCACGAGGCGAACTCGTTAACCCAATTCCAAGCGCCCAGACCAGGAAATTTTGCCAGGCGTGCCAGTTTTCGTTTACGAATCCCGTTTCCATAAGTGGAGATCAGAATATCTATTCATGCCGCTGCAATCCGCGCGGCCTGAAGATTTCAACCGGGAATGGCGACGTCGGGTAATACATTCTGAACATCACACTTGCGGCACCGGAGACGTATTACCTTCACATTCACCTTCAGTTCAAAGAGGAGCGAGTCATGGAAGAGAAAAAACCGGCCAATGGGGACAAAGATGGAAATAGTTCGTCCAAGGCGCACGACCAGTTCACCGTCGATAAGGAGTTCGGCGAGGACGCTCAGGCGATACGCGACAAGCAGGCGTTCGTCGACAAGCAGGCGTTCGCCGACAAGCAGCCGTTCGTCGACAAGCAGGCGTTCGTCGACAAGCAGGTCGATGTCGCTGCGGCTCAGCCAAAGGTCGT
>QHXE01000846.1:2684-3226 GCA_003222835.1 Acidobacteriota bacterium
CAAACAGCCGCCATGGTCATTTGATGATACAGCACTACACGTCGATCGCATGGTGGCTGCGGCAAACGCGGCCCACGCGCATGCCGCTACGAACGGGAAGGAAAACCCGGTCCTGTCGGTCCAGCCCGGGCTGGACGCTGCAGCCGCCGGTACCAGACCCGCGGATGATCAGAGTGTCATTGACCGCCCGGGCGGAGAGATCGCCAGTGGTAGAGTTGGTGATCCCCAAACGGTTTTTATGTATCCAGGCAACGGCGGCGGAGTTGTGAATCCCGCGACCGTCATCATGCCTTCCTGGGACACTACGGGTGATAGTTACGACAGCCCGACGGTGCGCCAAGTGCCGACCTTGATGCATCCGAACTATGTACTCGAATCTGTCGGGATCGCGCTCGCAGGCGGCGGTTCTATTGGGGACTTCGAGGTCGGCGCGCTTGACTTTATCTATGGCCGGTTCCTGGGTTCCGACGAGGGCACTGCGGCGGGCTTCTCACGCCTAAGACCCGACATTGCGACTGGCGCCTCAGTAGGAGCGGTCAACG
>QHXE01000847.1 GCA_003222835.1 Acidobacteriota bacterium
CCCTGCGTGGGTGTGACGTTGACAACGCTTATATCGAAGTTGACAACCTGGAAGTGCCAATTATGGACGGCTCGGCGGAATCTTTCGCGGAAATGATCGAAAGCGCGAGTTTGGTGGAACAGCCGGCGGCGCGGCGAGCACTACTAGTTCGTGAAAAAGTAGGCGTCACCTCCGGCAATCGAAGCATCTCGATCGAGCCTGCCGACGCGTTCGAGATTGATTGCCTGATCGATTTTCCGCACCCGCTGATCGGTGTCCAGCATCGATCAGTCACGCTGGACAACGGCTCATTCGCGCGCGATATCGCTTCGGCCCGGACTTTCGGTTTTATCGAGGATATCGAGGCGCTGCGGCGGGCGAATCTGATTCGTGGAGGGTCGCTTGATAACGCTATCGTACTAACCAAGCATGGCATGCTAAACGAAACGGGCCTTCGTTTCTCAGATGAGTTCGTTCGGCACAAGATTCTCGACATCATAGGTGACCTGGCTCTTCTGGGCATGACGATTCTGGGTCGAGTGAAAGCTGAACGGAGTGGGCACTTACTGCATGCGGCGCTGATGTCATCTCTGCTGCGTAATCGCGCCGCTTGGGAGATAGTTGATCTACCTGCGCCATTGTCAGAACCGCCTGCGATAGCAGACGGTTGATCTCTGGATTCTGCGCTGCTCATGCTGAAGATCAACCGACCGCTACCGCAGGCGGTTCTGACTCCTCTCTGCTAAAATCAAAATGGAATTAGACGTTTCTGCACATGGCGGCATCTAATGTTGCTTTTATTGATGGGAGGCTTTTCGCTTAATGAGACATCGACTGGCACTTGCTCTTCTTTGCGCAATAGCTTTTGCTTTTTCCACTGCTGCTCACTTGTACGGACAAACGCCGAAAGCCGGCTCAAGCGCTCAGGAGACCGACGACGAATACAAAGTCACCACCTATAAGAGGTTCGTGGAAAACCGCGAGCCTAATCCCGAAGTTGCCTATAGGGCCGCAAAGGATTACATGGGGCGCTATGGCAAAGAGAACGATGAATACACGCGCTACTTGAAGCAATGGATCGCCGCCTACGAAGAGGACGAACGCGCGCGCAAGGCAGCCGCCGAACGTGAAGATCGTGAACAGCGTCTGTTAGGCGCGATTACTCAGAAGAAATTTGCCGACGCCTATGCATTGGCGAAGCAGGTCTTGAACGACGATTCCAATAACGTGAAGGTCTTAATCCCGCTTGGCTATAGCGGAGTTATTGCCAGCACTGAATCGAGGAACGAAGCCTTCAACGCCGAAGCAGCCAACTACGCACAGAAGGCCATCCAGTTGATCGAGTCCGGCAAGGCGCCTGATAGCTGGGCCCCGTTCAAAAACAAGGAGGACGTACTGGCATCTCTGCATTACGCGCTTGGATTCTATTCGCTGAAGACGAGGCCTGAGAACGCAATTACCGATTTCATCAAAGCCGCGCAGATGGACAGCGATCGCAAGACAGCCCCGTCGACCTATTACTACCTGGCACTCGCTTACCAGAATGGACCTTATAAAAGAGTCTCAGAGGATTACAGCAAACGCTACGGAAATCAGGCAGAAAGTCCTGAAAGCAAAGCCGCATTGGAAAACGTTAACAAGGTGCTCGACAAGATCATCGACGCCTACGCGCGCGCCGTGGCACTCGCCGGCAGCGATCCGCAGCATCAAAATGCGAAGGCCCAATGGATGGCGCGACTGACCGAGCTTTACAAGTTTCGGCATGGGGGATCCGATATTGGTTTGAACGACCTGATTGCCCGAGTGCTATCACAGCCGCTGCCGCAGCCGTGATGTGGGTCCAGAGAAGGCAACCGCG
>QHXE01000848.1 GCA_003222835.1 Acidobacteriota bacterium
TCTGAGCGGGTGTCGCGGTTTTCGATCGCCACGGCGCAAGGCTTGGGCTTGCCCGAAGAAGAGATCGAAAGAATCCGAGTCAGCGCCCTGCTGCATGACGTTGGCAAAATCGGCATTGACGATCGGGTTTTGAAAAAGCCTTCTGCTCTTACTGACGAAGAGTTCGAGATTATGAAGACGCATCCCCAGAAGGGCTACAAAATCATGTCGCAGATTCCGGCGATGCGCGACTTTCTGCCGGGCATGTACATGCATCACGAGATGATCGACGGCCAGGGTTATCCACGCGGTTTGAAAGGCGACGAGATTCCGATGCAGGCACGCATCGTATCAGTCGCCGATACGTTCGACGCGATGACGACCGAGCGGCCTTATCAACGCGCAATGGATTTGGAAGCCGCGCTTACCAGACTAAAGAGTTTTGTGGGCACGCGTTACGACGCGAAGGTGGTCGCTGCTTTTATCGCCGCCTGCGAAGCCGGAAAGATCCGTCCGGGCGTTTCGCGAGTTCTGCGAAAGCAAAGCGACTTCCAGACCATCCAACCTGTACCTATCTCGCCAACTCCTGATGCCGTCCTGGCGGTGAGCTAGCAAGCCGAGCAATGTCTGAAGGGCGGCTTAGCCAGGCAAGTTAAGTCATCTCTCCCCAAGCCGTAATCTCCAAAACATTGCTGGATGTTGCATCGGCAGTGAGTGCGTTGTTACATTCTCGGCTCCTGCTCAGAATCAGGAGACGATTAGATGGAAACTCCGCTGACTCCGCTCGACTTCGCGCGTCGCGCTCGCAAGCTATATGGAGAACGCGAAGCCGTCGTTGATGGCAATTTGCGGCTGACTTACGCGCAGTTCTTCGATCGTTGCGATCGTTGGTCGGCGACTCTGCAAAAATTCGGCGTGGGCCAAAACGATCGCGTGGCTTACATCGCGCCGAACACTCATGCGCAACTCGAATCGTTTTATGCGGTGCCGCAGATCGGCGCCGTGCTGGTGCCAATCAACTATCGCCTGACACCTGA
>QHXE01000849.1 GCA_003222835.1 Acidobacteriota bacterium
ATCGCCGTTTGCGAACCGCGCGCCGAGCAGGAACAACTTTCAATAGCAGAGCGCGCGACCATCAAAGCCAGACAGGGCGTCGAACTAATCACCTCAGGCGAGACTACGGTAGTTGATGAAAATGGCGCCGAAGTTCCACGCGATGGCCGAACGGTCGGTGAAATTGTGGTGCGCGGCAACGTCGTGATGGCGGGGTATTACAACGATCCCGAAGCTACTTCGCAGGCAATGCGCGAAGGTTGGTTTCATACCGGCGACGCCGCGGTTATTCATCAGGACGGCTATATTGAAATTCGCGATCGCTTGAAGGATGTCATC
>QHXE01000850.1 GCA_003222835.1 Acidobacteriota bacterium
GCATATCGGTCTAGAGAACACGCGCCAGATTGGCCGCGTCATCGTCGATCCGAAGAATCCGAACATCGTATTTGTCGCGGCGCTTGGTCATGCCTATGCAGCGAATCCGGATCGCGGCGTCTATCGTTCGCGCGACGGTGGTACGACCTGGCAGAAAGTTTTGTTCAAGGATGAAAATGTTGGCGCCATCGATCTCAACTTCGATCCAAGCAACTCGCAGATTGTTTACGCAACCTTGTGGAACGTGCGTCGTCCGCCGTGGTTCATCTACGCTCCGGCGAATGGGCCCGGTGGTGGCATCTTCAAATCAACTGATGGCGGCACGACATGGAACGAAATCGATCAGGGGATTCCCATCGAAGGCCGCGGACGGGTTGGTATCTCGGTCTCCCCGGTTAATCACAATCGGATTTATGCTGCCGTCGATGCGAAGGAGGGCGGCATCTTTCGCTCGGAAGATGCGGGCGCAACCTGGACCCGGCTTTCCAGCGATAAGAGATTGTGGGATCGCGGTTGGTACTTCGAGAAAATCACCGCCGATCCAAAGAACGCGGACACTGTTTACGTGTCGAACACGTCCGTCTATCGATCGACCGATGGCGGTCAGAAGTGGACGGCGATCAAAGGCGCGCCCGGCGGCGACGATTATCATCAGGTCTGGATTTATCCCGACGATCCAAACCGCATGATCGTCGGCAGCGATCAGGGCGCGATTGTGACCGTGGACGGCGCCGAGACCTGGAGTTCCTGGTACAACCAATCGACCGTGCAGCTTTATCACGTCGCGCCGGATTATCGCTTCCCTTATTGGGTAACGGGACCACAGCAGGACAGCGGCGCGATCAGCGTTCCTTCGCGGAGCGGCCACTCAGAGATTTCCATGCATGACTGGACCGGCGCGTGTGCCGGCGGCGAATCGGGATACACGGCGCCTGATCCGCTGCATCCTGAGATTCTTTTCGGCGGCACGGTTACGCGATGCAACGTGGTCACTGGTGAAACCAGGAACGTTTCGCCTGAAACTCGCGGACAGCCAAATCAATATCGTCACGACTGGACCCAGCCACTGGTTTTCTCGCCAGCCGACCCGCACGCGCTCTATTTCGCAAATCAATTTCTCTATAAGACCACGAACGGCGGTGAAAGCTGGACGCAGATCAGTCAGGACTTGACGCGCGAAGATCCCGGCGTGCCGGCGAACCTCAACCAAGCCGCCACTGCTGACGCGCCGCAAGACAAACGCCGCGGAGTGATTTACACGATTGCGCCTTCGCCTCTGCGCGCGTCCGTGATTTGGGTAGGAACTGACGACGGCTTGATTCATTTGACGAATGATGACGGCAAAACCTGGCAGAACGTCACGCCGCCCGCGCTGACTTCGTGGAGCAAAGTCGCGATGATGGACGCATCGCACTCCGACGTGAATGAAGCTTACGCCGCGGTCGAGCGACATCAACTCGAGGATTACGAGCCACACATCTATCGTACACGTGACGCGGGGAAGACCTGGATCGAAATCACGAATGGACTGCCGAAAGGTGTCTATGTGCAGACCGTGAAAGAAGATCCAAGACGAAAAGGTTTGTTATTCGCCGGCACCGAACGCGCCGTCTTCGTTTCATTCGATGACGGCGATCACTGGCAATCGCTGCAGCTCAATCTGCCGGCAACTTCAATGCGCGACCTGGCGATTCACGAAAACGATTTGATCGTGGCGACGCATGGACGTGGCTTCTGGATACTCGACGATGTCACGCCGTTGCGGGAGGTTACCGCCGAGGTTGCCAGAGCCGATGCGTTTCTGTTTCACCCGACTGATGCGATCAATATGCCGGCCGGCACTGACAACGGCACGCCCATGCCGCGCGATGAAGCGCTCGCCGAAAATCCTCCCTACGGCGCCACGATCGATTATTATTTAAGATTGAATGCGACAGGACCAGTCACGCTGGAGATTCTCGATCCATCTGGTGATGTGATCCGGCGCTACTCGAGCGACGACAAACCCCCGGCGATTAACCCTGACGCGCTCAACATCCCAACCTCATGGGTTCGTGCTCCCAAGCCGCTTTCAAATCAAGCGGGCATGCATCGATGGATTTGGGATCTGCGTCCGACGCCGCCTCAACGAACCGGTCCGGGAGGTGGAGGAGGCGCTGCCGCAGCCGTCACCGCTAACTTCTTCGGTGGTCGCGCGCCGGCGGTGCTTCCGGGCACATACACGGTGAGGTTAACCGTCAATGGGAAGAGCTACACTCGAGCACTTGTCGTCAGTATGGATCCACGCGCGAAGTAGTTAGCTAAACTACCTCTGCCGATTTGTAACCATCGCGGCCCGGAAACGTCTCAGGATAGTAAGCGTTCCATCTTAATTAAAGGAGAAACTAAAAAATGCTAATGACTAAAACAATGCTGGCCGTCGTCTTGTTCGGCGGTTTGTTGGTTCAAAGCGGCACCGGCTACAAGGTTGTCGACCGCTATCCGATTGGAGGCGTCGGTGGTTTTGATTACATCTCCATCGACAGCTCGGCGCGCCGGCTCTACGTCTCGCACGGTACTCAAGTCGAAGTCCTCGACGCCGACAATGGCAAAATCATCGGCACGATCGCCGATACGCCGGGCGTTCACGGAGCCGCGATCGCTGCCGCTTTCAAGCACGGCTTCACCAGCAACGGCCGCGAGCACAAAGTCTCAATGTTCGAC